>NZ_CP073697.1:3000000-3262500 GCF_025264665.1 Edaphobacter flagellatus | reverse complement strand
CCACATCTTGGGCGCCGCCTGCTTCGTCATATTGCAGGTGGAGTGACGCAGTACGACGTGCGACAGCTCGTGCGCCATTACGCCCGCAAGCTGCGCCTCGGTCTCTGCCGCATTGATCGCGCCGAGATTCACAAACATCGCTCCGCCGGGCAGCGCGAAGGCGTTGATCTCATCGCTGGCAACGACGTGGAAATTGAACGGCCAGCGATAGCCCGGCGTCACGTTCACCAGCTTCGCTCCAAGCTGCCGCACATACTGCGAGACAGGAGAACTGTCCGGGAGCACTGGCATCTGCTTGAAGACCTCCTCCGCAACCTTCGCGCCTTCAGTCTGCTCCTGCTCCACCGTATACGCGTTCTTGCATGGAGGAGGAATCTGGAATCGCGCCCATGCCGCCTGTGATGCGCTTCCAATCAACAGGCCCACACTCAGAATCAGCCGTGCAATCCGCCAGTCTCGAAACATAGGTCTACCGCCTTCTCCTTCTCAGTGAATCAGAGTCGCTCTCGAACAATAACGCCGCTTAAATCCTTCGCCGCTTACGACGGCTTGGCAATGACGCCCAGGTCCGCCATCCCGTTGACAAAATACTGCACCGCCAGGGCCACCAGCAGCAAGCCCATGATGCGCACCAGGATGCGGATGCCCGTATCTCCCAGCGCACGCGCTACTTTGTCAGAATTGCCGAGCACAAAGTAGCAGATAACCGCCGTAATGAAGATCGATGCAAGAATCGCCACCATCTGCCACATCGTCTGCGCTTGACCAACCAGCACCATCACGCTGGCAATCGCGCCAGGTCCCGCCAGCATGGGGATGCCAAGGGGAACAATGCCTGCATCTTCTTTCTTCGCCGCATCCTCGGTATCGCCACTGGCCTCCTGCGTCGCCGAGCGCTTGGCTTCAAGCATGTCCAGCCCGATCAGCAGAAGAATCACGCCGCCGGCAATCTCAAATGCGGGCAGCGTAATGCCGAACATCTTGAAGATGTACTGTCCCGCAACAGCGAAAGCACTCAGAAAAATCAGCGCCGTCAACGACGCCTTGCGCGCGATGCGTCTCCTGCGCGCTTCATCGGCCCCTGCGGTTACGGCAAGAAATGTGGGGAGCGCCGCGAAGGGATCGACCAGGAAAAAGATCGAGCTAAGCGCCAGAACAGAGAACCGCACATACACCGAGTGCTGCAACCCGGAAAGCGACATGGAATGCGGATCGAACGCCACCCTCGTATTCTCCCATGTTCAGCGAAAACGCGTGGCTCGACCACTGCTACTCAGCGTCGAACTGCGCGGTCCCTGCCGACCGGCTACTCAACGTCTGTCGCACCCATAGAATGGCCGCGCGCAGCGCATTGCGCATGCCACGCACCAGACGCAGCTTCAGCAGCATCAGCCTCCAGAACGGCTGCACCCAACGCTCCGGCACCCTGCGGCGAGCCTTGATACGCTCGCACAGCGAGACAACATGGTTGAAGACCTTCGGGGAGTCGAACCACTCCTCATACGCCTTGCGAGCCAGTCGGCCGCGTTCTTCGGCCTCATGCGCGTGCGCATCGACGATCTGCGCCAGATCGCCGATCCTGCTCTCCGGTACACGTAACGCGAAGCTGTCCCAGTCCGGCCCCTCCGGCAGAATATACCGGTCAGAGAGAATCACCGGCGCGATACCCATCTCCATCACCTCGAACAGCCGGTACGACCCGGCGCTCGCGCCCTTGGGGCAAAGCGCAAACCGGCTCTCGGCCAGCGTCCTCACATACCGCTTCTGGTTTTCTTCGCGGTCCGGCTGAATCGTCCAGTGATCGTAGTACGAGGTGTCCTCAATAAAGACGTCGGACCGCCCGAAATCGATACGAAAAAGCCGCTTCCGCAGCCAGGAGCTCGAGCGCCCGGAGAAGGAGAAGAGGTACTTCTTTTCGGCCTCGATCGGCTGCACATGCTCGTTCCGCCAGTCGATGAACTTCTGGTTCTCCTGCCGGTTCAGCCTGAACAGGCGCGGCTGCTCCGCACTCGCATAGACCCCCGGCAGCAGCGGGGCCAGAATGTCGTCATCGTTATAGACGAACGTTTTCTCCGGATACTTCTTCGGCAGAGGATGTCCTACCACTCCGTTTCCGTAGAATGACCAGCGGCCCACGAACAGAATCATGTCCGCTTCTTCCGGGTCATCCACCAGCACGTGCACCTTCGGCTCTGCCTGACGATATAACTCAAGCATTGCGTCGTAGGTGCTTTCCAGCAGACAGACCAGATATATCTTCATCCCACAGCGGCCTTTAGATTTAGATTCCCACTATCAAGCGAGGGGGGAGGAGTGGATTTGAGCCTACCAGTTAAGACGCACTTTTCCTCCAAAACGCTGGTCACCTGCATGATTGAACATTCGTAACTCTTTAAGAACCGTTCTCGGAAGATTCGCCTTTCCATCTCCAAAGCGCGTCCCAGGGCTGTTTCGACGCCGTTTATAATCGATCTTTACCCACCATAGGAGCGACCATGCCCGTCCAACCTACCGCGAATATCTGGCACAACGGAAAACTCATCCCCTGGGACAAGGCTCAGATCCACGTCATGAGCCACGTCGTCCACTACGGCTCCTCGGTTTTTGAGGGAATCCGTTGTTACACGCAGCCCGCTGCCGCAAGCGTCTTTCGCCTGCAGGAGCACATGCAGCGCCTTATCGACTCGGCGAAGATCTATCGCATGCCCCTGCCCTACACCGTCGACCAGCTCTGCGCTGCCGTCGTCGATGTCATCGAGGCCAACGGCGTCGCTCCCTGCTACATTCGCCCCATTGCCTTCCGTGGCTATGGTGAGGTCGGCGTCAATCCGCTGAAGTCGCCCGTTGAGGTCTACATTGCAAACTTCCCGTGGGGCAAGTATGTCCCCGGCAACGACGGCGCCGATGTCTGCGTCTCCTCGTGGTCGCGTCTCGCGCCCAACACGATGCCTTCGCTCGCAAAGGCCGGCGCAAACTACATGAACTCGCAACTCATTCGTATGGAGGCCGAGATCAACGGCTACTCCGAAGGCATCGCGCTCGACGTGAACGGCTATCTGTCCGAGGGCTCGGGCGAGAACCTCTTCATCATTCGCAACGGCGTGCTGTACACAACGCCCCTGGCCAATTCGGTCCTGAACGGCATCACCCGCAACTCCGTTATCACGCTGGCCCGGCAGCTCGGCATCGAAGTCGTCGAGCAGGCACTGCCGCGCGAGCTGCTCTACATCTGCGACGAGGCCTTCTTCACCGGCACCGCTGCCGAGGTTACGCACCTGCGCTCGGTGGATCGCATCCTCGTAGGCGATGGCAAGATGGGGCCGGTCACCACGGCGCTGCACGAAGAGTTCTTCGCCATCGTCAACGGCCTGAAGCCCGATCGCTACAACTGGCTCACGCCGGTCAACGTCAAGGTCGCGGAGACCGTCGGCGCGTAAGCATTCGATACAGCAAACCCTAAAGGAGGCAGCCCTGGCGCTGCCTCCTTCTTTTTGCGTCTAAACCTCGCTCGAACTTTTTCTTCTTCGCAGGGAACTTCTTTCGTCGCAGGCGTAATCATCAACGTATGTTCAAGCGGCTCACACGCAGCCCGGAATCCGACGCCGATCTACACCGCGCCGCCCTTCAGGGCCGCGGTGAGGCAATGGCCGAGCTCTACCGACGACACGGGCCGCTTGTCTATCGCTTCACCCTGCGTATGAGCCAGAACGCCTCCATCGCCGAAGAAATCACCCAGGAGACCTTCCTCGCGCTGCTCGAGCACACCGGCCGCTTCGATCCCAGCCGCGGATCGCTCTCTACCTGGCTCTGCGGCATCGCACGCCATCAGTTGCTGAAGCACTTCGAGCGCAATAGCCGCTACCAGAGCGCAGACGACGAGGACAACACGTACGATCCTCCTTCGCCTGAAGACACCCCAGACCAGCGCCTTACCCGTGAGGAAGCGGTCGCCGCCGTTCGCGACGGCATCGACACGCTACCCCTTCCCCTCAAAGAGGTGCTGCTGCTGTGCGAGATCGAAGAGCTCAGCTACGAGCAGGCATCTCTGATTCTCGCCATCCCCGTCGGCACCGTACGCTCGCGCTTGCATCGCGCCAAGCTTCGCCTGCAACCGCTTCTTCGTCCCGTTGCCACAACCACCGGAAAGGAGACTCCACGATGAGCCATCCGGAAAACGAGCTCGACAACATCCTCCATGCACTACGCGATGAGCACCGCGCGATCCAGGCTCCTGCTGCTCTCGAAGAGCGTCTCGTCCGTCAGACACAACAGGCCCGTGCACACACATCGCACAACCCAGGCTGGCTCCGAAGCCATGCCTGGGGCCTGAGCTTCGCTCTGCTCGCAATCGCTGCGGCAGTAGCAGGGCTGCTCGTCCACACATCACCGCATGTGCCGCAACAGGTCCAGATACACCCGGTACCCGCACCCACGCAGCAGCCTCCACAAACGGCACAGACACAGGTTGCTCCTCAGCCACATGCCGTGTCCCCGCTCACGGCTCAATCAACGCGTAGACCACGCAAGCCAAATCCTTCGGTTGTTCAGGATGCCTCCGCAGAGCGCTTCGTCCGGCTTCCAGCCAGCGAAGGCCTGCCTGAGCCCATGCAGCCCAGCTTCGTCCGGACGCGCATTCTTACCAGCTCTCTACCGCAGTACGGAATCGACGTTCCGCCATTCGCTCCGCCTCAGACCGTCCTCGCCGAGTTCGTCGTCGGCGAAGACGGCCTTCCTCGAGCAATTCGCCTCATCCGCTAACCCATCATGCACAGGAGATCGACCATGCCACCCATCCACCGCACAGCCGTAACTCTCACGCTTCTCACAACCGCCTTCGCACTCTCCAGCTCCGCATACGCGCAGCTGGCTTCCATCGAGCCGCAGCCTCAGACACAGCAGCTTGCGCTTCTTCACTCTATGTCCGGCGGAGAACAAGGCCCCCAGGAGATCGAAGGCCGCAAGGAGGTCATGGAAATCATGCTCGCCAAGAGCACACCCGTCCTCGGCAAGCCCTACTCCGCCGACTCCCAAACCGACGTCGTGCAGACACTGGCTGATGGCAATCGCATTGTGCGCCACACCTCGGGCAAGTTCTACCGCGACAGCACCGGACGCACCCGCCGCGAGCAAACCTTCGCCAACGTCAGCCCCTCGATTCCTGGCGAAACCAAAATCTTCCTTGAAAACCCTTCAACCAACAGCTTCTGGGTGATGGACCCCGGCGAAAAGACAACACGCCACATGACCAACATCACGTACAAAAAGATTCAGCATGAAGATGCAGCGAACCACCCACTCGGGCCGGCCACGCTCCCCAAGCTGGATGAAAGCCGCGACATCGTAACCACAAACCTCGGCCAGAAGACCATCGAGGGCGTTCCGTGCAATGGCAAGCGCGACACCATTACCATTCCCGCCGGGCAGATCGGCAACGAGCAACCCATCGTTATCGTCACCGAGACCTGGTTTTCGCCTGCCATCGAAGCCGTCGTCAGCTCAACCACCAACGACCCGCGCTTCGGCCAGACGACCTATCAGCTTCAAAACATCAAACTTGGCGAGCCAGCCAGCCAGCTCTTCGAGCCTCCAGCCAACTTCCACCTCGAGGGCCCCAAATAGCCGCGTATCATACGCGCACCGCGCACAACATGCCTCTGTCTCTGTCCACGCAGAGCCAGAGGCATATCTGTCTTAATTCCAACGAATATACTTCTTACTTCAGCGCACGCTTGATGCGCCGCGCCGCGCCAAGCAGATCCCGCACCACAGGAATCGACTCATACCGTGAAACAGAAACATCGCTGCGTGAGCTTCTCTGCCATCCCAGCGGAGGAGCCGCCAGCAGCGTCTTGATATCCGGATTCTGCGCCCGGAACATCGAGTACGCCCCATCCACGTGCTGTGGACCACCAAGCGGATGCCCATCCGGACGAGACAGAACCTGCTCCATAAAGAAGACCACGCGTTCCAGCACACTCTGGTTGACGGCAAGAAAGTGCGTCGTCATCAGCGGCCCCGTCCACGGAACCAGTTGCAGCCCAACGCCGGAAGCAGCCTGCGGCTCTACGTGTCCGAGATAAAGAAAGCCCCAGTTCCCGCCCTCGATCTGCCGAAGCAGTTCGTCCGTCACCTCCGGAAGATGCGGAGAAAAATCCAGGTCATCTTCAAGGATGAGAACGTTGCGCGCCCCGGCATCGAGCGCCTGCTTGAGGATGTTGTAGTGGCTCAGAAAACAGCCTCTCGCACCCAGGCTCGGCCAGTCACCGACCTCTGCAGGCTTGACCGCAGGAAAGAACTCCGCCGTGAGATTGAATTTTTTAAGCTGCGCTTCCATATCGCGGCGGCGGTCGCGACGCTCAACGAGATTGATCACCTGAACTCGTTCGAAGTAGTCGTTCAATACGGCCATAAGAGTTGGAGAGAACCAGCCTTTGCGGAGATATCCCTGCGAGATTTCAAGCCCATACTACCGTGTCGGGGGGGGAGGGCTTCATTATCCCATCCGCGCAGTCGAACCACAACGTGATTCCATGCATCTTACAGAGATCGCTCTCTCTTCGCATGCGCTGCAAACACTTCATCGAGTGACACTTTTGATGTAGCACTCACCCACTCTCAGGGCCTGCACGCTACGATAATCTTTAAATGCAGGCAGCCCGAGCGCCTTTCATCTCTTCGGGAGACTCCCCTTATGTCCACTGTTCTCATCACAGGCATCGCAGGCTTTATTGGATCGAGCATCGCTCGCGCGCTCGTTGCTGAAGGCGCTCAGGTCCGCGGCATCGACAATCTCTCCTCTGGCTCCATGGCCAACCTCGAAGAAATTCGCTCACAGATCGACTTTCGCGACGCCGATGTGCTCGATACCGCCGCAGTCGCCTCCGCCATGAAGGGCGTCGACTATGTCTTCCACGAAGCGGCAATCCCCTCGGTCCCCAAGTCGGTCAACGACCCGGTCGGCACCAACGGCCCGAACCTTACCGGCACACTCAACGTTCTCGAAGCGGCACGCCAGGCCGGCGTCAAGCGGCTGCTCTACGCTGCCTCCTCAGCAGCCTACGGCGACGACCCCGCCCTGCCGAAGACCGAGGCTATGCTGCCCTCCCCCATCTCCCCTTACGCCGTGCAGAAGGTAGCGGGCGAGCACTACCTCGCCAGCTACTATCGCGTCTACGGGCTGGAAACTGTCTCGCTGCGTTACTTCAACATCTTCGGCCCGCGGCAGGACCCATCCTCGCAATACTCCGGCGTCCTCGCGCGCTTCATCTCGCTAATGCTCGCCGGACAGACGCCGACGATCTACGGCGACGGACTGACCAGCCGCGACTTCACCTACATCGACAACGTCGTCAGCGCGAACCTTCTCGCCGCGAGGGCCCCACGCGAGAACGTCGCCGGACGCATCTTCAACATCGCCACCGGACGCCGCGTCACACTGCTCGACGCCTTCGCCGAGATCAAGCGCATCACTGGCTTCAAAGGCGACGTCAGGCACGAGGCCGAGCGCCAGGGCGACATCAAGCACTCCGGAGCCGATATCTCGCTCGCGCAGAAAGCATTCGGCTACCAAGTCGTCGCCGACCTCGCCTATGGCCTCGAACAGACGATCGCCTGGGCACGCGAGTCCGTGCCAGTCGCCTGAGTCTTTTAGCGTTGGTTCTGCCGAACTAAATTTTGTGGAGATTCTTCGGCGGGTTCCGCATACCGAGGATGTGAAAGTCCTTCAGGCCACTCTTATTCACGTACACCAGCCGGTTATTGCTGTTCGGATCGGTGGGGATCAGAAAGAAGCCATCCTCGAGCACGTAGTCGCTTGAGTTGCTGATGATCCCCTCGATCTCCTCTTCATCGAAGAAGGTGATCCTGACCCACAGATTCGGGACCAGCGGAACATTCTTGTGAAAGTGAAGTGCGTTGTGGCGCGTATCGCCATCGAAGGTCTTCACAAAGAAGACCGCCTTCGCATTGGCGGTGGAGATATGCTCTTCCTCGCCCGTCTCGATCAGTCTGAGCTTGATGGTGTCCAGTGAGGAGTGAGGATTATTGTGGAGCAACTGCTCCACCGATCCCAGGTCTTCCAGTTGAACCGTACCCCGCACAATGCGGTCTTCAAAACGAACGACAATCCGGTACACGCCCTCAGCCGCCGCTGCCGCTACTGCGGCAATCTTGGCAGCTATGCGCGATCTTGCGGAGACAGATCGTACTGTTTGATCTTGTAGAGCAGAGCCTTGTAGCTGATCTGCAGATCGTTTGCCGCCGCCTTGCGGTTCCATCCAGTTCCCTCCAACACCTGTGCAATCGCAGCCGCTTCGGCGCCGCCCTTTAGATTTTTTACCAGTGCCTTGAGTCCGGCACCAGAGGTGGCCTCAACAGCGGTACCTGCTGCAGGTTGTGCTGCAGGTGCGGGAGCAAGCTCCTCGATGATCGAGCTCTCCTCACCGAGGACAAGATAACGGTTTACCACATTCTCCAGCTCGCGCAGATTGCCCGGCCAGTTGTGCGACGTCAGCGTGTCCAGCAGCCTCTGGGAAAACGGCAGCGGTTCGCGTCCGTAACGGCGAGCACCCTTGCGCATAAAGTACTCCGCCAGCACCGGAATCTCTTCCTTGCGGTCGCGCAAAGCAGGAATATTCAGCGTAAATCCATTCAGGCGGTAGTACAGATCCTCGCGGAACGTCTTATTCGCCATCGCCTCTTTCATATTGATGTTGGTAGCCGCAATCACGCGAACATCCACCTTCATCGGCGAACGGCTGCCCAGGCGCGAGAAGGTGCCGTCCTGCAGCACCTGCAGCAGCTTGGCCTGCAGCAGCGCCGGCATCTCACCAATCTCATCCAGAAAGATCGTTCCGCCGGTGCAGATCTCAAACTTGCCGGGCTTCGTCTTCACCGCACCCGTAAACGCACCCTGTTCATAACCGAACAGCTCGCTCTCCAGCAGGTCAGCGGGAACCGCGGCGCAGTTCACCTTGAGGAAGGTGTTCTGGCTGCGCGCCGACATCTTGTGCGTGTAGAGAGCAAGAATCTCCTTGCCGGTTCCGCTCTCGCCCAGGATCAGCAGCGGAATATCCGCACGCGCTACCAGCGCAGCCTGCGACTCCAGATCGCGCATCCGCTTGCTCGACCGTACAAACGAGTGCGTCTCATTCAGCGGAATTTCGCGCGGCGAATCCACCGCCGGAATCTTGCCTTCGCGTGCCGCCAGCTGCTCCTCGATCGCTTCTTCAAGATCGCTGCCGACAAACGGCTTCATGATGATGGCTTTCACACCCAGCCGGATCACCATCTCCACATCGCGCAGCTCCGCCGAGCACGACAAAACCACCACGGGCAGCTGCGGCTTCGCGCAACGAATATGTGTCAACAGAGGCATCGAATCTCCCCCGGGATGCGTCGCCAACAACAGAATGTCCGACGAATCATCATGATCCAGGCGGTTCAGCAGAGACTGCTCCTCCGAGAAGAGGCTCAGTGCGTAGCGATCCCCCAGTGTCAGCCGCATATACTCCAGCACGGCGATATCCGGTTCAAGAATAAGGACCTGCGGACGAGTCTTGGTATTTGCCTTCAACGTGGACACCGGGTAAGACAACGATGCAGACATAAAGTACCCCTGGGAAACAGTTCGAGCCTTCCAAATGTTGAACCCAACATCTGCTTACAAATCTCTACAAGGTGGCCCAACTTTTATTGAAAACAAACCAACTAGACTCTGAAGTGGGGAGTGCTTCACAGCCCTGTTGAGAATTCTAAGGCGGAATACGCAAACTTCTACACAAAAATGTTAAGAATTTTGCCGACAAAAGGGACAAATATTTACCACTTCCTAACCTGCCTCACCTCCTTCTCGTTCGCCTCGCTGCCTCTGGAATCCATGGCCCCGACAAAACAGGCAGTGCCCCTCCGCCGCCTCAACCGCGGGAATCGCTCTCCATTTCCCTTGAAAACTCACGATTTCTGACCGCGACCGCTTCGTCTCCCTGCTTGAAACAAGGCTATTTATCCCCATATTTCAACAGGGCGTCTTCCTGTTGCCGATGTTTGTTCCAGATTGGCTCTCAACGTGCAAAGAGGTGAAGCATTGCATTATTTTGCATTCTCTCTCTGCTAGCACGGGAAGGTCATCCTTGGTTCAAACCGCCGAATCCGCCACCACTACCCTGCCGCCGATAGACGTCCTCTTCGGCAAGACGGCAGCCATGCAGGCTGTGCGCAATAAAATTGAACGAGTTGCAGAAACCGACGTCCCCGTCCTGATCCAGGGCGAAAGCGGTACCGGCAAAGAGCTCTGCGTCCATCTGCTGCACCTGCTGTCGCAGCGGGCACGCAACTCTCTCGTCAAAGTCAGCTGCCCCGCTATCCCTCACTCCCTGATCGAAACCGAACTCTTCGGCTACGAAAAAGGTGCCTTTACCGGCGCCATGCACACCAAGCTCGGACGCGTGGAGCAGGCGCACAACGGCACACTTTTTCTCGATGAAGTCGGCAGCCTCGACCTCAACGTCCAGTCCAAGCTCCTTCAGGTCCTCCAGGACGGCACCTTCACCCGCGTCGGCAGTCACGAATCCCGCTTCATCGCCACGCGCCTGGTCACGGCGGCCAACGGCGACCTTCGCACTCAGGTTGATAGCGGCACCTTCCGGCTGGACTTCCTCTTCCGCATCAATGCCGTCACCATCAACCTGCCGCCGCTGCGCCAGCGCATCCAGGACCTGCCCGTTCTGATCGACTACTTCATCGAGCACTACTCGAAGATCTTCCACCAGACGCCCGACCTGCTCTCCAAGAGCGCCATGCGCCTGATGCAGAACTATCAGTGGCCCGGCAACATCCGCCAGCTCGAAAACCTGATCCGCAGCTACGTGCTCATCGGCAGCGAAGAAGCCCTCGTCGCCGAGTTGATGCCCGACCAGCCCCGCAACGGCGTCACCGCCGAGATCGACCTCAGCGAGCCCATCTCCCTTAAGGAGATCACCCGCAAAGCCACCCACGATCTCGAGCGCCAGATCATCCTCAAGGTCCTGCAGGCCAATAGCTGGAACCGGCAGAAGACCGCCAAGTGGCTCCAGATCAGCTATCGGTCTCTGCTCTATAAACTCAGCGAAGCCGGCATGCCCGAGGTACCGCCGCGCCCTCTGCGTCCCACCAGCATCAAGCGTCCGGAAGATCAGGTCGCTCGCCCGGCCATCTCAGCCGCTGTGGCGCGCACACGGCTGTACTAAGCCAACACGCTCCCAGGCCGTACCCGCCGATGCATAGAACCTATGCATCGGCCTTCTCTTTAAACCTTCGTTTTCTGCGCAAGCACGGACGTCAAAATCGACTCCACTTCGTCGCTGACATCCTTCCAGCCGCGGCTATGATGTGCCGAGATCGCTTCTGCGCTCCACTGCTGACCGAGCACCTGATCCAGCGCCGTCTCCAGCGACTTCGCATCGCGTGCCGGAACCAGCCTGCCGTCCGCATCGTCCATCAGCTCAGGAATCCCGCCCACATGCGTCGCCACCACCGGACGCCCCGAAGCCAGAGCCTCGATCACTACATTCGGACACCCCTCGCGATAGCTCGGCAGCGTCACCAGATCCGCCGCAGCCATCCACTGCGCCACACCCTCCGTCGCGCACGATGGCATCAGCCGTATCCAATCGCCTGCTCCCTGCGCTGCGATCATCTCCGTTATAGCCTGACGAGCCGGGCCATCGCCAACGATGTAGCCGCGCACGCGCGGCCTTCGCACGCGCAGAGCCGCAATCGCCGTCACCAGCTCGCCCAGCCCCTTCGCCATGTCCAGCCGCCCGACGTAGACAATCGTCTCTTCGTCCGCATCCATCTGCAACGCTCGACGCGCCTCACCTCGATCGCGCGGATGAAAGGTCGTCGTATCGCAGCCATTCAACACCGCGCGGCTGCGGGCCTCCGGAGCTCCCAGCCTGCGCGCTGTGCGCAGCAGATCGCCGCTTACTGTAATCGTGTAGTCCGCCTCACGCAGCACACGCCGTGTCAGCCCCTCGCACAGCGGAGGAATCACATTCAGATCTGTACCAATCGCCGTCACCACAAACGGAACCTTCAGCGTCCGCGCAACCCGTCGCGCCGCATCGCCATCGGGATAGACGATGTAATTCAGAATGATGTCCGGCGCATACGCACGCACATACGGCAGAATGCTCCGCGCCGCCGACCAGCCATTCAACGGCCGCGACACCGCCGGCAGCGCGGGATAAGCAATGTACTCCGTCTCCACGCCCGCCGTTTTGTAGTCGAAGTCGATCCTGCGGCCCGCCCGGCTCTTCGGCGTCAGCAGCGGAGGATACTGCGACTCCGGATAAAACACCTTCAGCTCGCATCGCTGCGCAAGAAACCGCAGCGTTTGATACGCCGAGTGCCCTGCCCAGGGCTCATGCGAAGTAGGAAAGTATCGCGTAATGACGGCAACTCTCATCCGCGCGCCTTCCCGATCAGCTCATCCAGCAAAGCAGCATAACGCGCAGCCAGAGGACGCCGATGATACGCCGCGATCCGCTCGTAGTCCGGCGCAAGCCCCACGCCATCCTTGCCCACCGCATCCATCAGCATCTGTCGTATCGCTGCTGGATCATTAACATCCGCCCAGCGCCCCGCACGCGTCTCCTCCAGCAATCTGCGCACATCGCCCTGCGCATGCACCGCACCCAGGATCGGCTTGCCGCCGCCCAGATAATCGTAGAACTTCGCGGCCACATTGATGCGATCGTGCGTAATCAGCAACAGGTAATCCGTCTCACGAATCGCCGCCAACGCCTCGGCCTGCGGCACAAATCCCTTCAGCTCCACCGTATCGCCCAGCGACAGCAGCTGCTCACGATACGCCGGCGTCTCAATATGCCCGATAAACCGCACCAGCAGACGCGACCGCACCGCCTCCGGCAATCCCAGCACAGCCTCCACAAAACTTCCGGGAGCCGTCGAGCCATACACCGTACCCGTATACGTCAGCGTGATGCGACGCGAACCCTCTGGAGGCGCACTCTTCGCCGACTCCGCTGTCGGCGGCGGCGTGTCATATCCATTCGGGATACAGACAAACTTCTCCTTCGGCACACCCGGATAACGACCCTGCAGCTCCTGCTTCGCCGCCTCGGTCACCAGCACAATCGTCGACGCATCGCGCACGGCCTCGGCCTCGGCCTTGTGAGCGACAAGACGCGCCTTGCGGTTGCTGTTGAAGCTCACCAGGTCGAGTGTCGTCGTCAGCCACTCATCGCGGAAGTCCACAATGATCGGCAGCGCGGGAAACTTCTTTCTCAACCGCGTCGCCAGCCGCACACTCGAAAACGGAGGCACTGTAATCACCACGGCATCGATCTTTCGCTTCCGAATAATCTTCTCCGCCGCCGGCAGCGCAAACGGCAGCCAGCCCACCTGCGGGTCCGGCAGCAGCAGGTTGCCGATAAACTGCTTCAGCGGATTCCCGCCGCCCTTGCCTGCCTGCGGTGCAGCCGCCGGAGCAGGCTTCGCCTTGCCGCCCGTAACCGCCTTCTTCACCGACTTCCGCAGCCAGAACGGCAGGTCCAGCGTCCAGCTCCGATGCACCGTCACTTCACCCGGCACCTGCCGAAGCAGGGACATATCCTTGCCCACCGCTGGAGCATTTCTCGCTGTCAGCACATCCACGCGCACGCCGTTCTCCGGCAGATACTTCGCCAGCGACAGCGCCCGCAGCACACCCACGCCGCCAGCCGGAGGAAACGAAAACGTGATCAACAGAAGATTCAAGACCGGCCCACTCCAGCGACGGCAGTCTGGGTCACCGCACGATGTGCGCCAGGGTTAAGCGGACCCGTCTGCGCCTCAACCGCGCAAAACATCGCATACGCGCTCGCCCAGTGCAGCTCGATGCCATCCTCGTCTGCAATCTCGCGGAACCAACGAAACATCTCCGCCAGCCCGCTTGCACGCGTCGCCGTACCCAGCAGCGCGTCCGCGTTGTCTTCGCGAGCGCCATGCGTATACAGCTTCACAAACACATCCTCGCCCACACGCGGAGCCACATCCAGCCATAGCCGCACGCGTTCCTTCGTCGGAACATCGTTCGCCGCAATCTCGCCCATCTCCACGCGAGGCATCAGCCGTCCGCCACCGAACCGCAGCCCCACAGGCCCCGTAATCATCAGCAGATCGCCCTGCGCTCCTCCGCCTGCCGTGGCCTCCACCCCGCCGTCGTACGACTTCCGCCCGCCCTGCCGCTGCGTACACCAGTACACCTGGTTGACCACCTTGCCCTGCGTCGGCGAAGGCAGCGACGGCATCGTGAAGTCCGCATAACATCCAAGATCGCGCAGCAGCTCAATCTCTCCCGCCACGCCGCACATCCGTCCATCGGGACGCGAATTATCCAGCGCCCAGTTTCCGTGAATGAACCCGAAGACCATCTTGCCCCGATGATCGTGCAGCAGCCCGTGATCCTCGCGCAGGCAGCGGCAAAACTCCGTCATCTTCTGTACAAACCCCTCACGCGTCTCCTGGTCATGATGGATGTGAACCTCCACATCGCCCACTCCCAGCCGCGTCATCTCCGCCAGAGGCTCCAGCAGCTCCGCCCGATACTCCTCCTGCGGATAGAAAAAGCTGTAACACGGTCGCTTCCCCTCAGCGTCCCGCGGAGCCGCATCGGCAATCCTCGGCCACAGCTCCTGCCAGCGCCCCACCCGCGCCAGCGCCCGCTCCATCGGGACACGGCCGCCCAACGGCTCATAATGATCCGTAATCGCCACCCATACACGCTTCGGCTTTGGCCTGCCAGACCAGTACCGCGCACGTTCCCTCAGGTACGCGGGCAACCATATCTCTGCATGACGGGGAAGCTTCATCGTGAAATCTGTGGCTCCTGCCACTCTACCTGCCACACTCTATATCGAACAGCCCCGCCCGGTGTCTGCCACCTATTCGCCATCCCGCCGGGACCGGCAGATACACTAATATTGCAAGCAATTGCATCTACGTAAGTATCGCACCGGATGCACCGGCTTTCTATGGGACTCTTCCTCACTCTGCTCTACATCTTCACCGCGTATCTCGCGCCCGAGACGCTCTGGGGTCCCCTCGCCGACTTCCATATCGAGATCGTCCTCGCTTTCCTGGCCACTGTCGCCTCGCTGGGTGGCTTGCAGCGTTCCAGAATCTTCACCATCCCCCAGAGCTACGCCCTTGGCGGCATGACCGTCGCCGTCTTCTGCTCCATGGTCATGACCGGATGGCTCGGCTCCATTCCCGCAGCGCTCTTCAACTTCATCCCCAACGCCTTCACCTTCTTCCTCGTTGCCATCAACTGCCGTACCCGGAAGCATCTTCAGTTCGTCGTCGCCACACTGGTCGCCGCCTGTATCTTCACGATCGCGCGCGGAGCTCCTGCCGTTCACGCTGGCAACATCTACAGCCCTTACGTCATCGCTCAGGGCAACGACGAAGGCCAGTACCTGATCCGGCTCCGCGGGCTCGCCTTCATCAACGACCCGAATGACTTTGCCCAGCTCATGGCGAGTCTTATCCCCTGCCTCTTCTTCCTCTGGCGCAAAGGCAGCGGATTACGCAACCTCTTTCTCGTTCTGTTGCCCACCGCCATCCTGATCTACGGCATGTTCCTCACGCACTCCCGCGGAGGCATGGTTGCTCTGCTTGCCGTCGTCCTCTTCGCCTTCCGCAAAAAGATCGGCACCATCCCCGCAGCCATCATCGCCGCAGCACTCTTCTCCGCCGGAAGCCTCGTCGGCTGGACCGGAGGCCGCGACGTCTCCGTAGGCTCCGGTGCCGATCGCATGGAAGCCTGGTCCACCGGCCTTGAGCTCATCAAAACTCATCCCCTCTTCGGTGTCGGCTACCAGCGTTTCGGCGAATACTTCATCATCACCGCGCACAACACCGTCGTCGTCTGCGCCGCCGAGCTTGGCATGTTCGGACTCTTCTGGTGGCTCATGTTCATCCTGCCCACCCTTCGCGATGCCTCCGTCTCCGCCTCCGGAAAGAAAGAAGAAACCGCCGAGAGCGACGAGCCTCTGCCCTACATGGCATATGCGGCACGCCGCGAACCCGTCCCCGAGCTGCGTTGGCAACCCGCAGGCCACCTCGCCGACACACGCTCCACCGCCGCGTCCTTCTCTCCCCGTCACGACACGCGCGAATCCGCCGCAGACGACATCCCGCTCTACCTCCAGAACGAGCAGCAGGACGAAAAGCTGCCTCCCGAAGAGATTCAACGCATCGCTGGCCTCATGCTCGTCAGCCTCGTTGGCTACTTCGTCGCCGGCTGGTTCCTCTCCCGCGCCTACGTCATGACCCTCTTCATCTATGGAGGCATGGTGCAAGCCATCTATCGCATGGCGCTCGATCAGGACCTCGCCCCACCGCGCCTGAAGTTCTTCCAGATCGCCAGATATGCCGCCATCTGGTCCGTTGTGCTCATTCTCATCGTCTACATCATGCTGCGCATCCAACACATGCTCCCGCACTAAACCATCGCAAACCGCATCATCCGAGCGAAGTGCGAAGCACGTAGCGGGGACCGGCTTTCCTGCGAACTTATTCGCTGGGGTACAGACAGGAGCAGAGCCGGTAGAGCGCCGCGACCATCGCCATCTGGGGCAAAAATGGCTGTCAAGCCCCCTTAAATCACAACTCACTCATTCCAAAGCAAATAAACCCGAAAAAAACTGCCGATTCCCCCTTGCCGGCTTGCTACACTTAAAACAGTCAGCAAAGGCTCCATACCGGGGAAGATAGACGTAACTCTTTGCGAATCAATATTTTTACCCTCAACTCCTCTGTTTTGAATATTTTGCCCTGTGCAAATCGAGCAAGCTATTCAAAATAAATCGCTTACAAGATCAGATGAGGGGGGAGGGGGTCCGCCACGGCAGCGCATGAAGATCGTTCACGTCGTCTACAGCCTTGAGATGGGAGGAGCCGAAATCCTCGTCGCGCAGCTCTGCCGCCTGCAAAGAGCGCACGGACACGAGGTCTCCGTCATCGCCTACAGCAATCTCGGCACACTGGGCGAAGCGCTCGTCGCCGAAGGCTTTGTTGTTCAGGTGCTCGGCGAAGCGCCTTTACCGAAAACCTTAACACGCTTCATCGGCGAGCTGCGCCGTCTGCGTCCCGATGTCGTCCATTGCCACAATCCCGCACCGACGCTGCAGGCTGCGATTCCGGCAAGAATCGCAGGCGCAAAATGCATCGTCTCCACGCGCCACAGCCTCGTCGCGCCACCATACAACCGTGGTGAAGAAATCGCCTACAACCTCGTCGCCCGCTGTTGCGACTGGATCGTCGGCATCTGCGACGCCACCTGCGAAAACCTTCGCCACACGCCGCTCGCGCTGCGCAACCGCATCGTCCGCGTCTATAACGGAGTCGATCCCGTCGAGCCCGCGAACGCACATCCAAAAGAAGGCTTCACGCTGCTCTTCGTCGGACGTCTCGCTCCAATCAAAAATCTCTCGATGCTGCTGCGCGCCACAGCCGCCGCAAAACAGCAGCTCCCCAACATCAAGCTGTGGATCGTCGGTCACGGCGCGGAGCGCGAAAAGCTCGAAGCACTCTCACACGAGCTCGGCCTCGACGGACAAGTCACCTTCTGGGGCGAACGCCTTGACGTCGCCGCCTTCTTCACCGACGCAGACATCTACTGTATGACATCCTTCTCCGAAGGCCTGCCGATGTCGCTGCTGCAGGCCATGTCCGTTGGAGTCCCCGCAGTCGTCACCAGTGTTGGCGGCATGGCCGAAGTCGTCAAAAACGCGCGCGCCGGCCTGACAGCTCCCGTCGATGACGTTCGAACGATGGCCGACGCAATCGTTCAGATCGCTACCAATCAGGCGCAACGAGAGACCTTCGCCGAAAACGCACGCACCGCTTATGGCGAAAACTTCACGCTCGATCGCATGTACGAGGCATACATGAACCTCTACACGCGCCCACGCAAATAAAGCGGATTAGGCAGATTCCTTCGCTTCAAGCCGAGCAACACTGCGGGCAGAAGATGCAGGCGACCAGATCTTCCATAATGGCCCTGAAGTAAACAGAAACTTGTAGAGCCCAACCACCGCGGCAAGATTCAGCACCAGCAAAGCGCCTCCCGCTGCCACGAACCGATGCACAATCGGGACGTGCACGCGCAGCGACGCAAGCGCAGCCAGCCAGAACGCCCACTGCGCCGCAGCCACTACGCGCCACGCAGTATCGTCCACGCCAAGCCAGGTCGCACTCAACAGCAGCAACAGGAAGAAATACGGCACCACAAGGCGCATCAGCTTGTGCGAGACCAGCTGAAAGAGAACGCGATTGCGCGGGCTCAATGTCCACGGAGCGAGCGACAACAGCTGATAGTTACCCGCCAGTGTGCGCACCTTACGCTGAAACTCTCCTGCAACCTTGCCCGGCCACGTGTCCACAACAATCGCCGAGCGGTCGAGTACGCTGCGATATCCCTGACGAATGATCGCCAACGGCTGATACATATCGTCCAGAATGATCCCCGCAGGAAAACTCTGCACCAGGCTGCGGCGCGCCGCATAAAAGCCGCCATAGACGCCAACCGGCGAATCCCACGCTGCTTCGCAGTTGCGAATCCACTGCTCGTAGCGCCAATACACGCCGCTGACCGCCGAAGCCGCAGCATCGTGCCCATCGGTGTTGAGCACCAGCTCGCCCGCGACGCAGCCGACCTTCGGATCGGCAAAATTGCTCATCATTTCCGCCAATGCTCCGGGAGCAACCTTCGGGCGAATGTCGATGAACAGCAGAATTTCGCCAGCAGCCTGAGCAATCCCAGCATTCAAGGCAGCTGCCTTACCAACCTGCTCGGGAAGAATGACCTTCTTGAGGCGAGCATCCTGCAGGCCTGCAAGCGTCTCCGCCGTGCCGTCATTGGAACCGTCCGAGACGACGATCACTTCGCGAACGCGCTCCGGATCGAGCGACATCAGATGCGCAACCTGCGCCTGCACCTTGTCGGCTCCATTGTGCACAGCCATGACGATGCTCACTGGAGCGTTGAAATTGCCCTTACGCCAGCGGCATGGGGCAAAGCGCGCCATCAGAAACATGATCGCCGGATAACCCACATAGGTGTACGCAATCACTGCAAACGAGAGCCAGAACAGCAACCTCATTGCGAGCCCCGACGCCTGACGACAGTTTTGATGGTCTCGAACATGATCAGCAGATCGAGGCCGAGCGTCATGTGCTTGATGTAGTAAAGGTCGTACTCCAGCTTCTCGCGCGCCTGCTCCAGCGTAGCACCGTAACCGTAGCGCACCTGCGCCCAGCCGGTAAGTCCTGGGCGAATCATGTGTCGCAGATCGAAGTAGGGAATTTTCTCCGCGAGCTCCGGCACAAACTCCGGACGCTCAGGACGCGGTCCAACAAAGCCCATATCGCCCTTGAGCACGTTCCAGAGCTGCGGCACTTCATCGAGCCGCACCTTACGCATAAAATTACCGACCTTTGTAGCGCGGGGGTCATTGAGCTGCGCCCACTTCGCTCCCTTCGCTTCGGCATCGGTGCGCATCGTGCGGAACTTGTAAACGGTAAAGTTGCGTCCGCCCATGCCAACGCGTGTCTGCTTGAAAAAGACTGGCCCGGGCGACGACAGCCGCACCATTAGAACGACAAACGGAAGGAACGGTAGAAACAGAAGCAAACCCGCGGCAGCGGCCAGCGTCGAAACCAGACGCCGCGCAATCTGTTGCGAGGGTCTTACGCGAAAGCCTTCACTGTAGATAAAGCTGCTGGGATGCAGGCCGTCGAGATACAGCTTGCCGGTCAGCCGCTCGAGCAACGCGCCAGACTCTTCAATCACCACGCCATCGAAGCGCAGCTTCAATAGCTCGCGCAGGGGAAGCTGGCCGCGACGGTCTTCGAGCGCAATGATGACACGGTTGATGCCGGGATTCTGCTCGCGCAACGCCTTCAGCGACTTGTTGAATTGCTCCCTGCGGTCTGTTGTCTCCACAGGAACACTGCCGAAGCCGACAACCTCCATGCCTGCATCCTTACGCGCCTTCAGCATGTCGACGATCGTATGAGCACGGGGACCATCGCCGAGGACGTAGACACGCTCGCGAAAGATCTTCTGTCCGATAACCCACTCGTAGGCACTGCGCCAGATCAGCAGGCCGAGCGTCAGGAACATCAGCCCCAGCAGCAGAACATAGTTCGCCATATCGACTGCGGGAAAGAAATAGATGATGGCGGAGAGAAGAAACGAAAGGAAGCCCAGCACCAGCAGCAGGCGGAAATATATCTCCCATCGCTCGGAGATGCGCTGCGGCTCGTACAGATCAAAGTAATAGGAGAAGAGCAGCGTCAGGATCGTAAGGGATGCGATCTTCAGCCAGCCGTACTCGTAGCTCAGGCAGATCGAAGTATTCAGCGGACCCAGCAACGCCAGCATCGCCAGCAGGAAGGACCCACTGACGATCACCGCCTCACACAATAAGAGCACAATCGTGCGAGTCGGATAGTAAACATTGAATAACCGAATCATTGGCCAGGGACGTCCCTTCTACTCCCTGTTGGCGCTGTATCCGTAGTAGCTCCCTGCCTGAGGAGCGTCGTGCACAGCGTTCAGGACAAAGCCGAGAACGTTGGAAGCCTTCAGTTCCGCCGCCGCACGCTGCGCGACCGGATACTTGGTCACACCGCCCCGAGCCACCAGCAGAACGCCGTCACACGAGCGGGCAAGATTCACCGCATCGGAGACCGGCAACACCGGCGATGAATCGACAACGATCCAGTCAAACAAGGGAGCCACCGTGCGGATAAGCTCACCAAAGCGTGCGCTGCCGGAAAGGTCCGCGGCGCGATCTCCGCCGTTACCGCCAGGAATGAAGGCAAGATTCGCGAGGATCGATCTGTTCGCCGTCGGAGTCTCCGGTTCTTCGATGCGCTGCATGATCTCTTCAAGCGTCGCCTTACCGGCCAGATAATCCGCCAGTCCGGGACTTGGCGCGGTGCCGATCATCTCGTGAATGGTGTAGCGGCGCATATCGCCGTCAATCAGTAATACGCGAGCATTCTTGTGTCGCGCGAGGCTGACGGCAAGGTTCGCCGAAACGAAGCTTTTCCCTTCCTGCGGGAGGCCGCTCGAAACGAGGATCGACTTGATGGGACGGATGTCGCGTGCTTCATACAGACGCGAGCGCAGGCTGCGAAACTGTTCTGTCGACGGGCCGCGATCCAGCAGAGCAGGCAGCTTGTCGATCGACGGATTCCAGGGATGGCGCGCGATGGTCTCAAAGCGCAGTCCTCCTGTGGCAGCAGGCTCGGCTGCAGCGAAATTCGACTCCACAAACGGCGCAGTCTGATCGAACTCCGCCACAGCTGCGGAGGCAACTGGAGTCTGGTCTATCGCCTCAAAGGAGGGCATGGATTCCGGGGATATCCTGGACTCTGGTCGCTCCTTCCGTTCTGACTCTGCTTTCTGGAGTGCTTCGTATATGCGGCTCATCGGTCTTGCCTTCCCTTGGGGTCTCCATCCAATGCCGTCATCAACCCGGACATCTCTGCCTGGGCGCGCAACGGCTCAACTCCTCTACTGCCCATGGCAGTCGAAGAGATCAAAAATGGCTGCGTCTCCAACTCGAGCTCCACAGCAACACCATCCACGATCTCGCCGGTGACCTGCTGTACCTGTTCCACGTACGCCACAATCAGCGAGTGCTCACACAGCAGATTGATAATGCGCGGAATGCCACGGCTGTAACGATGGACCCGTTCCAGAGCCTCTGGAGTAAATATTTGCGTCGTCGCACCAGCAAGCCGCAGACGCTCGCCCACGTAGGCGATGGTCTGCTTTTCGGTCAAAGCCTGCGTGCGGCACCACAAAGCGACGCGTTGGCGAAGCTGACGGACGCTGGGGTGACGCAGTTTTTCTTCAAGCTCAGGCTGGCCGGAGAGAACGATCTGCAACAACTTCTCTGACGACGTCTCGAGATTGGTCAGCAGGCGAATCTCTTCGAGCAGTTCCCAGGAGAGATTCTGCGCCTCATCGACGACAACAACGCAGGTCTCTTCCATACGGAAGCGCTCGATCAGCCAGCGGTTGAGTTGTAGCAGCATCCCAGACTTGGTGCGCGTCGTAGGAACAATACCGAAGTCGGTCAGCACAAACTCGAGGAAGTCCAACACCTCAAGCCGTGGGTTGAAGACGAACGAGGTTGCAATGCGGCGTCCGCTAAAAGAAGCCAGGGCGCGCTTCAGCAGCGTCGTCTTGCCCGTACCTACCTCGCCGGTGAGAACCGTAAACCCCTTGCGAGCCGAGATCCCGTACTCCAGGCAGGCCAGTGCCTCGCGCGTGTGCGGCATCATGTAAAGAAAACGCGGATCGGGGCTGGTGCCGAACGGGCTGGTATGCAGTTTGAAATAGTTGTTGTACATCGCTAGGCACCCGTATCCGTCAATGGTTTGGCCGAAGCCGGAAGATCGGGCTTCGAGCGTCCGAAGAGACCACCGCGCGGCTTCAGCGGATCGACATCGCCTGTGAACGAGATCACGGCCAGCGTAGGCAGCTTGGTGAAAGCCCATACATCGCGCTCGCTGCGAAGAGCCGTATCGCGATACTCACGCCAGGCCACGATGATGAAGCCCAGAAAAAGTCCGGCAGCAAGACCCGCGCCAATAAAGAGACCACGCTTCGGAAAGGTTGGTTCATCCGGCAGATTTGGTTCGTCCATGATGCGGAACTGCTCTCCCTGCTGCCGCCGCTCGAGGTCGGTGGCCATCTTTGAAGCGTTCATCTTCTTCAGCAGATCGTCGTAGAAGGCCTGCGCCGTCTGATAGTCGCGAGTCACATTCTTGTACTCTTCCTGCACCATCGGACTGGAGGAGATGCGGCCCTGATACATGCGAATCTGCGCTTCGATCGCTGCCTGGTCATGACGCTTCTGCGAGATACCCTGCTCCAGTGCCTTCAATTGAGCACGAAGCTGTTGCACGCCAGGAGAGTCCGTTCTGCTGGGTGCCGAACTTACCGATGTTGGCGCAGCCGCGGGCGTCGCAGCCATCTGTGCGCGCAGATCCTTGATTTTGCGGCGCACGGCAACCACATCGGGATAATCATCGGTATAACGCTTCGTCAGATCAGCCTCTTCGGTCTGGAGCGTCTGCAACTCGGTCTGCTGCGCGCTGACGGAAGTCGTCGATCCTCCGGCCGTGGGCATGCTGATACTCTGCTGCTGGGCAAGCATCGCTTCGACGTAGCTCTTGTCCTGCTCCATACGGGCCAGCTGCTGTGTCGCAGCATCCAGCTGCGTGTTCAGGCTGGTCATCATGTTCATGTTGGTCGTCTCTTCACCCGGCAGCCGCCCCATATACTTTTGCTGGAAAGTAGCCAGCTTGGCGTCCTGCTCATCGAGCGCGCGCTTGGCGTCTGCAAGCTGGCCCTTGATAAAGTCCGTCGTACCTTCAGCCGATTGTGCGCGGGCGTTCAGGTTCTGACTCACGAACAAAGACGTAATCTCGCCGCATACCTGCTGCGCTATGCGCGGGTCTGAGGCAGTGAAGGAGATATAGAAGCCCGGCAGGCCACCGGTACGTGCCATCTCCGAATGGATCGGCTTGATGTTGATGTCCTTCCGCGCCTGGTCGATGCGGTCGTCCATCGTCATGTTCTTGGTGCCGTACAGGTTAAAGCGCTCGATGATCGGCTGCAGGCGCGAGCGGCTCAGAATCTGCTCCTTCATCGAAGCCAGACGCGCTGTCAGGTCTTCTTCAATAATCGGCTTGACATAGTCCTCGGGAACCTTCTGCTGCTCCACCAGCACCAACGTCTGCGAAACGTACTTCGGCTGCACAACGTAGCTCAGCCCAAGGCCCAACAGCGTCAGCAGCACGGCCGGAACGGCAATGATCCACCCTCTCCGCTTCAGGATTGCGAGATAGTCGTCCAGCGTCAGTGCGCGATGTCCTAACATTGCTTACTCCTAAAAGTCGCCGAGGCGTGTTGACCGCGGCGTCCATGAAACTCCAAAACCAACCGTATGCGAAAGGCCGCTGAAGATATTCTGCGAAGCCAGCGAACTGTTCACATCCTGGTTCTGTGCCGAATAGCTCACATACCCGGAGATCGTCCTTGTAAATCCGTGCGTGACCTGAATCGTTCCATACTCCGTGTTGACGGCACCATTCGTTGCAACGCCGCCAGGCGCCGTCACCAGCAGCCCCGTGGTCCGCGTGTAGTTCACCCACGCTGAAGCCGCCCAGTATCGATTGAAGGTATGGTTCACCGAAGCAGAGATGCTGTCCGCTTCCGCGCCCGCAAACGTACCCGATCCCGCATTGACGCCGTGGTTGTAATGGATACCGTAGTTCGTCAGCTCCCGGTTATAGTTCAGCCCGGCATCTACATAGGCATTGAGACGATTGGGAACAAGCTGAGCCGCCGAGCTTGAGATCCACTGCGGACCAGCAGAAATGTTTGTGGAAAGAGAGCGCGTCCACATCCGCTGATAGGTTGCGTTCAGCCCTTTGGTCTGATACGTCACATTATTGCGGGGGAAGCCGGGCAGATTCTGAAAGAGGCCCGTCGTGTTGTAGGTCGAATACACCCCGCTCAGGCTAGCCGAGTTGCGCAGGTCGAACCGATGGTTCAGGGCAACTTGTCCCGTCGTGGTCGTCGTGTCCAGCCCGGCATTGTCATCGATGAAGTGCAGAACCGACCAGGAACCCTGACCGCTGATGGACGTTCTTCCCGTCAACAGGCGCTCGATGTCGCCTCCTACGGTGTTGCCGATACGGTTTCCCGAATAGGTCAGGACGCCGCCAGTCGGGCCATAGGACGGTCCCTGAATCGGCACCGTTCCAATCTGCCCTACACCGGCAATTCCCGACACTCCCGCCGTCGGAGACTGCGGCAAATAACTGAATGAATCGTTAACACCGAGAATCCACCGGCCCTTCACAAGGGACTGTGAGAGCGCAATGTTCTGAAAGGTCGTCGTTCCTTGTCCGCCCTGCCCAATCAACACACCACCGGAATAGAGCATCATGAACGGATGGGTCTGGCTTAGGTTCGCATAGCCGACATTGCCCGAAAGGGCGGTTGTGCTGGTAACGTTGTTTGCGCCGTAGTAGCCGAACTGGAGCAGCTCCGTCGCGCTTAGCCCATAGTGGACGGTCCCGTCCAGCCATGAGATGCGCGGTCCCGCAGCTGCAGCCGGTGTTGCCGTAATGCCTGCCTGGGCTGTTGGAGTAGCCTGGCCAAAGCCAGGAACACTGGTCACAAACGCAGCCAGCAGCATCGTCGAGATAGAAATTCGCTTCATTATCAGTGATCTCATGGGACGACGATTGTGTCTCCTGGCTTCAGTTCGAAGTTCTGGGAGCTATCCCCCTTCAAGGCTTGTTTGTAGTTGTAGGGAATCTTCTGCTGCTTCCCAGGATCGCCACGCAGGATGTAAATCTTCTTGGCATTGGCATACGGACTCAGTCCTCCGCCAGCTGCAATCGCCTGAAGAGGCGTCATCCCCGCCGTCATCGCGATAGGACCGGCGTGGCTGATCTCACCAATGACAAAGACCTTCTGGCTGTTGACCGACATCACGACGACCGAGACATTCGGGTCTTGAATATACTTCTTCAGCTTTACAGTAATGTCATCGGCCAGCTGCATCGGAGTCCTGCCAGCGGCCTGCAAATCGCCTACCAGAACCAGGGAAATTCTTCCATCCGGACGTACCGGAACCGAACCGGAGAGCGATGGCTCCTTCCAGACTGTGACCTGAAGCACATCCTCCGGCCCAATGATGTAGCGTGCAGCATCGACCCCCGCCGAGGTACCGGATGGAGCAGCCACCTGTGTAGCAGCAGCTGGGGCTGACTGTACCTGCGGCGCTGTATCCGCTTTTTTATCAGCCGCTTGAGCAAGCATGGGAATGCCAGCCGCCAACAAGACGACCGCCATCCCCATACTGCATCCTTGCTGCGCTAGAACTCTCATTTTTCTGGAACGAGAACCCTCTGTCTCTCCCCTGTATCGCCCGCTGCGCCTCTTCAGGCTCATTCGCTCTCCAACCATCCTGATGTACTCTCCCCCTTGCGAGAGGTCTTTCCAAGGTTTTACTGCGTAACCCCGTTAGATGCGGTGCGGGCCTAAGTCTCTGCTTCTGAACGTATCAACCATCCATGATCTACGACGGGACCAGAGAGCCCAATAGCACCTTTGTGGGCATTCAATTGCACACCAGCACATATCATGCCAAACCTGGCAGAAAAGGAGAAACCCTTTACTATTGGCTATCGAGAGACATATTCGCCCTTCCTTGCCAATTTCTCTCAGGAAGGTGGGCTTTCCCGGATGGATAAAACTCTTCTCATGGTATGCAGAATGGCAGCCAACATGGGAAATGTTTTTCCCTTTTTCCCTACAACTATGGTCGGCTTCCTTCTGCCCCTTCAGTTTTCCCGGCCAAAACTTCAGCCAAATACAATTCAATTAGCGGCATACTAATTGCTTACAGGAATTTCCGTGGACCGCAACTCCTCGCACATGATGGCTGGAAGCACACAGACCGCCCCCGCGATCTCTGAAACAGAGATGAGATCCGGCGGCCCGACGGCCGTATCCCAACTCCGGGTTCCCCGCGGATTCTGGCTGCCCTTTCTTATTATCCTCGGTCTGCTGGTTGCACTCTACTTCCGCGTCGGCATCAAGCTCGTTGTTGACTGGTATAACATCGCCGACTACTCCCACGGTTTCCTGGTTCCCCTCTTCTCTCTCTTTCTTCTCTGGGACAAGCGGCACAAGATCGCGGCAACGCCAATTCAGCCGTCATGGGCCGGACTCCCACTGGTCGTCTTCGGGCTCATCACGCTTGTCTTCGGTATCTACGGCGTTGACCTCTTCACCTCGCGCGTCTCATTTGTCATCCTCACCATCGGCCTCGTCTGGATATTCTTCGGCAAGGCGATTCTGCGCGAAGTGCTGTTTCCTATTCTTGTACTTTTGCTGGCGATTCCTTTCCCGGCGATCATCTTCAACCAGATCACCTTTCCGCTGCAGCTTCTGGCTTCGCGGCTGGCCAGTGCAGTTCTTCCTCTCATGGGAGTTCCCGTTCTACAGGAAGGCAATGTTATCCAGTTGCCTGTGATGAAGCTCGAGGTCGCCGAGGCCTGTAGTGGTATTCGCTCGCTGATGAGCCTCTTCACCCTGGCTGTCTTCTACGGCTACTTCCTGGAGAAGAGTACCAGTCGTCGCATTATCCTCGCGTTAGCCAGCATTCCGATTGCCGTCGCAGCCAATGTAGCCCGCATCGTAGGAACCGGCTTGTGCGTGCAGTACTGGGATCCCAACAAGGCACTCGGCTTCTTCCATGAGTTCTCTGGCTGGGTGATGTTTGTCGTTTCACTCTGCTGTCTCTATCTGGTGCATCGCGTGATGAGTCTGATTGCACCGGCCACAAAGGAGGCTGCATGAAATCGCCTCGCTTCTGGACCATCGCATTGCTCATGCTTGTCACGCTCGGCCTGCTACTGCATCGCCGCGACGCAGATAATGTGCCGCACAGCCTGCCGCTCAGCATGATGCCTCTGACGATTGACGGAATGAACGCACGCGACTTCCCGCTCGATGACGAGACCCTCACCGTCCTCGGCAAGGGGGACTTCCTCAATCGGCTGTATGTGCCGCAAACAGGATCATCCGATATTGCTCCCGTCAGCCTCTTTATTGGCTACTTTGCGACGCAGCGCACCGGCCAGACGATCCATTCGCCGCAGCACTGCCTGCCTGGAGCGGGATGGACGTTTGAGTCCTCGCGCTATACCAACATTGCCGATATCAACGGCAAGCCCTTCAATGTCGGTGAATACATCATCAACAACGGAGAGTCGCGACAGTTCGTCATCTACTGGTATCAGGCCCACGGCCGCAGCGTCGCGAATGAATACCGCGCCAAGGCCTATATGCTTGCCGACGCTATCCGCTACAACCGTACCGACGGCGCGCTGGTCCGCGTCATCACCCCGATCTCCGGCACAGAAACAGTCGATGCAGCACGTGCCCGCGCCGTTCGCTTCACGGGCCTTATGACCCCTTACCTGCCTCAGTTCATTCCGAACTAAGGCCGCGCAGCATAAGCAACATTTCGAGAATGGAAGGTAGTTTGAGGAATCGCATCATGAAGATGTCACCTGCAGCACTTCGCCTCACCGTCGCCATGCTGGCGGCCACACTGACGCTGGGCTCCGCTACCGGCTGTTCCCGCGATCCGAACAAACAGAAGCAGAAATATCTCGAGAGCGGCAAGCGGTACGCCGATGAAGGCAAGCTGAAGGAAGCCTCCATCCAGTTTTCGAATGCGCTCAAGGTTGACCGCAACTTCGCGGATGCGCATTACGAGTTGGCGAAGGTTCTGCTCAAACAGGGTTCCACGATGCCCGGCTACTCAGAGCTGATGCGCACGGTCGATCTTGCTCCTAACAACCTGAAAGCGCGCGCCGATCTAGGCAACCTGCTGCTTGCGGGCAATGCCACTGACAAGGCCGAGGCACAGGCCAATGCCATCCTCGCTATCGACAGCAACAACGCCGATGCCTATGCGATTCTCTCCGGCGTTGCCGCGCGCAAGGGAGATCAGGCCACCGCACTCACCGACATTCAGAAGGCGCTTTCGATCGATCCCAATCGCGCAGACTTCCACACCACGCTTGGCGTGTTGCAGGCTGCAAACCCCACCACTGCCGGCCAGGCTGAAGAGCAGCTGCGCAAGGCTGTCGCGTTGGACAACAAGAACGTCGGCTCGCATCTGGTGCTGGCCTCGATGCTGCAGAACAAAGGCGACTTGAATGGCGCGCTCGATCAGATGAACGCTGCCGTTGCCGCCGACCCGCAGAGCGTCGTTGCACGCTCGGGTCTCGCCGAACTTTATCTTCGTCAGAACAACGCCGCCAAAGCAGAGGCGACTCTGCGCAAGGCAGCCGACGATTTACCCGACGACACCAACGCCGCGCGGTTGCTGGCCACCTATCTCGTTCGCACACAACAGGTGGATCACGGCGTCAGCGTCTACGCCGATCTTCTCTCTGCGCATCCGAAGAGCACGCCAATCAAGATCAGCTACGCACGCCTTCTCCTCATGAAGAAGGACCTTCCCAAAGCGCGCGAGGTCGTCCAGCAACTTGTCGCTGCCGATCCTACGCTGCCCGATATCGCGATCCTCAACGGCTCACTGCTATTGAACGACGGCAAGGCCAGCGACGCCTTCGACGCACTGCAGAAGTCCTCCAAAGCCAACCCGGAGAATGCCCTGGTCAAGATCTGGCTGGGCCGCGCCGCGCGCGCCAAGGGCGATATTCCCGCCGCGCAGCAGGCATTCCACGATGCGACGCGCCTGGCTCCGCATAATACCGAGGCGCAGGAAGGCCTGGCACAGATCTCCATCGAGCGTCATGACTTCACCACTCTGGCGCAAGTCGCCGAAAGCACGATCGCAGCCAACCCACAGTCCCCCAACGGCTATCTGTGGCGTGGCATGGCTGAGGCGAACCAGCGGCAGTTCGACAAGGCCGAAGCCGACTTCAAGCAGGCCATGAAAGTCGATCCCAACAACTCCAACGGATACTTCGAGCTCGCCCAGCTTCGTCTGGCCCAGCACAATGGCACCGAAGGTCGCGCACTGCTGGAACAGACGCTCGCGCACAACCCCAACTCGGCTTCTGCGCTGCGCCTACTGGCTGCGACCTATCTGTCGGAAAAGCAGCCCGCGAAAGCCATCTCTCGTGTGCAGGAGCAGATTGCCAAATCCCCGCAGAACGCGGATATGTATAACCTGCTCTCCGATCTGCAGGGACGCAACGGAGACTTGGCGGGCGCTTTAGCCAGCGCCGAGAAGGCTATGCAGCTCAACCCCAACAATCCTTCGGCTGTCGTTGCCTACACGCATGCGCTCGTCGCGGAAGGTGATACGCCCAAGGCGCTCGGCAAGTGGCAGCAATGGGTTCACGACCATCCGAACGATCCTTCGGCCTACACCATTCTTGGCAGCCTTCAGGAAGCGCAGGGCGATCGCGATTCGGCAATGGCCTCCTACAAGAAGGCCCTTCAAATTCAACCGGAGCAGCCCATCGCCGCGAACAATCTCGCCTACCTGATGATGGAGACCGGCCAGAACCTGGACGTCGCTCTCTCGCTGGCCCAGACAGCGCGCCGCAACATGCCCAATTCACCCAGCACTGCCGATACGCTGGCATGGGCGTACTACCAGAAAGGCAACTACACGCAGGCGCGCGATCTGCTGGAAGATGCTCTCAAAGTCGATCCCAACAGTGCCGCCATGCATTACCACCTGGGAATGACGTACAGTAAACTCGCCAACAGCTCCGACGCTGCCCTGCATCTTAAGAAAGCAGTGGCACTGGCCCCAAACACGCAGACCGCGAAAGACGCCGAAAAGGCGCTTGGCCAGAGCTGATGGACCGCTTACCTCCGGGTCTGAGCTTCCAGACTTCAGACCCGGTTCAATGCTCTCAGGACTTATGTGAACAGTAAAACCATCGCCCGCAATACGGCCTGGTATGGCCTCGAGAATCTGATCGGCCTTGTCACCTCGCTGATCACCGGGATTGCCATTGCCCGCACGCTGGGGCCGGCCAGGATGGGCTACTTCGTCTATGTCAGCTGGCTGACGACCATCATCAGCAGCCTCAGCTCCGTTGGCCTCCCGGAGACGACGCGAAAATACCTGGCCGAATACATCGGGGGCGGCGACTACTCCACCGCGCGGTTTGTTTACTTCCGCACTCTGATCACGCAGACCATCTTTGCGAGTGTAGCCACGCTCGGCGCGGTCGTCTGGGTGCTGCACGGAGCTCCGGCCCAATACCGCGTTGCAGCGCTGCTGCTGGTATGCGGCATTCTGCCTGCGATGGTGAACTTCATCTCGGCGCAGGCAAATGTGGCGTCGGAAAACCTCTCTGCGAATCTACCTGCCTCTCTTGCCTCCACGGCGACTTACTTCATCCTCACACTCTCGGCAGTGTTCTTTCATTGGGGAGTCACCGGCATCGCTTTCGCAATGTTTGCTATGCGCATGGTGGACTTCCTGGTGCGCTTCTTCCCCACCGTGCGCCGCGTACTGACCTGGGACAGCGGCCACGCCCATCCCCCGGCTGATCTTCGCGCGCGGATGGTGCGCTTCGGCCTGCAAAGCGTAGTGGGAATGTTGCTGGCCCTCATCGTATGGGACCGTTCGGAGATATTTCTTCTGGAGCATCGCTCCCTCGATATTCGGCAAATAGCTTTCTACTCCGTTGCCATCGGTCTTGCGGAGCGCCTGCTGCTCTTTCCCACAATCTTCGCCGCGGCCTCTGGAGCAAGTATCCTCGCGCAGTTCGGCCGTGACCGAAGCCGGCTGCCTGCCATGGCTGCTTCGGCAGCGCGGTACATTGCGCTGATCTCCATCCCGATGCACGTCATCGCCGTACCTCTGGCAGCGCCGGTGCTTTTAGTGCTCTATGGCAAACAGTATGTCGGCGCGCTGCTGGTAGCGACAGTCTCTCCTCTGCTCTGCCTGCCAAAAGCTTTTCTCGGCCCCATTCAGAGCCTGTTTGAAAGCACAGAACAGCAGAAGTACTTCATCATGACAACCATCCTTGCTTCGTTTGTCGACGTAGCCATCGCATGGTCTCTTATCCCGCACTATGGAGCACTCGGGGCCTGTATCGGCAGTGGTGCCGCGCAGATCACGGCTATCGGCCTGATGTGGGCCATCGGCATCCGCCAGTATCACATCCAGCTTCCCTGGAGCTTCTTCTTCAAGCTATCTGCGATCAGTGCAACCGCCTCGCTCGCAGCCTACGCTGTCGCCTCGCATCTCTCGCCTCTTGGCGGACTCATTGGCGGCGGCATCACTGCCATGACCGTCTTCTTTGTGCTCGCCTACATCTTCAAAATGCTGGAGCCCGAAGACGGCAACCGCTTCAAGATCATCGCTAACGCCTGCCCACCTGCTCTTGCGTCTCCGCTGAGTCACCTCATCGATCGCTTTACCCGGCGTATGGAGCCCAGTTCAACGGCCGTCTGAGCGGCACAAATAATCTGCCGGGCAAAAAAGAAGTGCGGAGAAGATCTCCGCACTGTTTTGATTGGATCCACTGAAGGACCATCTCTCCTGCAGAAGGGCTCCCGGCACCTCCGCAGGAATCTTGAAAACTATGCACGCTTTCTGCGAAGCAGAAGCCCTGCCGAACCCAGCAATCCGGTTCCGAGCATCAGCAGCGTACCAGGCTCTGGAGTTGTGGTCAGCGAACCGTAAAAGTCCATGCCCTGATAGACAAGGTTGGTCTGGTAGACGTCGATCGTTAGCAGATTTACGCCACTCAGCAGGCTATAGTTTGAGAAGTAGTAGGTAGCCGGCGTCAAGCAGTTTGGCGTACCGTCCGCACAGTGGGAGTTTCCTCCGATCGTGCCTGCGCTGATCAATTTGACGCCATTCAGGTAAACGTCAGCCGTATCATCAGCGAGGATGGAGAAATAGCCGTTATAGTTACCGCCGGTCGTTGTAAAGGTTGAGGTGTATGTATAAATACCGTTCGGATCAACACTGTTGCCTGTAGGCCCCGACTGAGGATCGAACGAAACCCAGCTCGAGTTCGGTCCGGCAGCAGCCCAGGTGGAGCTGGCGCCAGAACCAATGTTGTAAGTATTGCTCTTGGAGTACATTACAGCGGTGTTGTCGGGGAGTGTTGACGGAGCAGAACCTCCTGCGCCGTTCATCGTCGCGTAGCTCCCTAAAGTGATAGTGTCAGCTGCCGCAAAAGTCGTGCCTAGTACAACCGCAGCTGCTAGAGCAACTAGCTTCGAGTGAAACTTCATATATTTAAACCCTCCAAAGGTTCTGCCTTGCCTCCGGAAGGTCAATATGGCCCCTGGGGACGGATAGCAGGCAGTTTATGGGCTTTCTCTAAGAAGGTAAGAGCATATGGCCTTCCAAACTGAAGGGGCTATGCTTTCAGTCACTTGGTGACATCGAGAGCGCAAAATCATGCAAAACGTTGCAAGGTAATAGGGAATTTTATGGACAGGCGGTGCCGATTCTTTCCAGAATCAGAGTTGTTAACCTGTTGTCACAGGCCACATTCGCCATCTAACAGGATGGAGCATGGAAAGGTGATACGGTCAGCTCAAAACATGTTGAACCATTCCACTCAGACTGCATTCACTTATGCCGGATCACAGCGCTCTCTTTCCTGCATCTTGTCACTCCTTTTATTGTTCATCGCTCTTCCCGCTGCGCATGCCGCAGCTGCACTCTCGGGTACGCCACTCGACGATGGCTACCGCGATATGTACAACCTGCGATTCAACGACGCTCACGTGAAATTCCAGCAATGGATGAATCATCATCCTGACGATCCAATGGGGCCTGTCTCCGATGCCGCGGCCTTCCTCTTTGGCGAGTTCGAGCGCCTTCACGTGATTGATGTCGAGCTCTTCGCCAACCAGGACCGGTTCGACAGTCGCAACCGTCTCACGCCGGATCCCAACGTTCGCAAATCGTTTGAGGATCGTCTTAATCAGGCCTCGAACCTCGCCGACGCAGTACTCAAACGCAATCCTCGCGATGCTCGCGCGCTTTACGTCAAAACGCTGGTCAGCGGCATGCGCTCCGACTACGCCCTGATGATCGACAAGAAGGACCTGGCCGCACTCAACTACAGCAAAGAGGCCAGCGCCTACTCCAAACAGGTGTTGGCTGCCGATCCGCACATGTACGATGCCTACCTCGCCTCCGGCGTGGAGAACTACATGCTCAGCCTGAAATTCGCTCCGCTGCGCTGGCTGCTCAACCTGACAGGAGCACAAACCAGCCGCGAAGAAGGCATTCGCTTGCTGAAGCTCACCGCTGGAGAGGGCTACTATCTGGCTCCGTTTGCCCGCATGATGCTCGCCGTTGCCGCACTACGCGAGAACCGTCCACAGGAGGCCCGCGCCATTCTGATCGATCTCAAAAAAGAGTTCCCGTTGAACGCCCTGTATGACCGGGAGCTGGCTCGTATCCACTGACCAGGACTTGCGGAAAACGGGCACATTCTCATCCCTTCGCAAATTTTTCAACCGCTTTTCCTCTGCAACATGTACGCTTGTGGCATCAATTCACGTTTGCGATTCCTTACATTGGCTGTCACCACGAACTAGAAAAAGGGCTTCTATCAAGCATGCGCATCGCCTCGGTCGGAACTGCCTACCCTCCTCATCGTTATCCACAATCTGTCATCGCCGAAGCCCTCCGCGGCCGCTGGGAGCACAAAATGGAAGAGCCTCGTCTGCTGACGCGCCTCTTTGCTAACTGTGGTGTCGATTTCCGCAATACTGTCTTCCCGCTTGAGAGCTATCCGTCTCTCGACACCTTCGAGAAAACCAACAATGCCTGGATCAAAGCCGCCGTCGATCTCGGCCAGCAGGCTATCTGCCGTGCGCTCGACCACGCCGAGATCTCTCCTGAAGACATCGGTGCCATCTTCTTCGCTTCGGTGACCGGCATCGCCAGCCCGACCGTTGACGCACGGCTCATCAACCGGCTGCCCTTCTCCGTCAACGTCAAGCGCACACCGATCTTCGGCCTGGGCTGTGTTGCAGGAGCCGCCGGGATCTCGCGCGCCTCCGACTACGTTCGCGCCTTTCCCGACCAATACGCGCTACTGCTTTCGGTCGAGCTCTGCTCGCTCACCTGGCAGGACGACGACCAGTCCATCGCGAACCTCATCTCCTGCGGACTCTTCGGCGACGGAGCAGCCGCTGTAGTCCTCGCCGGCGCCGAGACTCCGCTCGCTAAACGCAGCACCGGCCCCCGCGTGCTTGCTACGCGTTCCACCTTCTACCGCAACACCGAGCGAGTTATGGGCTGGGACATCGTCAACACCGGTTTCCGTATCGTCCTCTCGCCTGACGTGCCAAAGGTCGTCGAAGAGAACCTGCTCGGCAACGTTGAAGGCTTCCTTGCCGACAACAATCTCACGCGTGACGACATCTCGACCTACATCTTCCATTCCGGCGGCCCCAAAGTGCTTGAGGCCATGCAGAAGTCGCTCGGTCTGCCAGCCGACGCCCTCGCTCCCTCCTGGAAGAGTCTTCGCGAAGTCGGCAACCTCTCCGCAGCCTCCGTTCTGGCTGTACTCGAGGACTACCTCAAGGTGCACCCCGGCAAGCCTGGCACGTACTCTATCCTTGCCGCCATGGGACCGGCCTTCTGCTCCGAGCTGGTTCTGCTTCAGTGGTAGCAACCAGTCAGGTTCCTCATGCGATGCAAGGACATAGCGAATTCCTGATACTGCCTTTACACTGTCTCTGGCGGCCCGGTAACTTTGTGCAACCAGAAAGGGGGAGAGACCATGGACGACATTACAAAACGTTCTATTGAGATCATCGCCAAGGCCAAGAACATCCCCGCAGACAATATCAATCTCAACACCACCTTCGAAGAGCTCAATATCGATTCGCTCGATAAGATCAACATCTCCTTCGAGGTTGAAGAGGCGTTCCACATCGAGATTCCCGACGATGCTCTCGGCTCGCTCAAGACCGTCGGCGATGTTGTCAACGGCGTCAAGCAGCTCGTCGAGGCCAAAGAAGCCGGCTCCGCGCCTGCAGCCACGTCGTAACCCACAGGAGACGGCTCTCGAACGTGAACCGCGTTGTCATCACAGGTCTCGGCTGCGTCAGCCCCATCGGCTCCTCCGTCTCCGCATTCCGCGAATCGCTCTTCTCCGGAAGAACCGGCATCTCCCGCATCGCGAATGTTCCCGACGCACCCGACGGTGACCCCGGTGTCCGCTACACGCAGGCTGCGCAGGTACTCGATTTTGATCCAGCCCAGCACCTCGATTCAGGCATCATCTCCGCCAGCAACCGCAACACGCACTTCGCCATCGTCGCTGCGCGTCAGGCAGCGCAGCAGGCCGAGCTGACAAAGCATCACGCTCCCGGCGACATCGCCATCATCATGGGCTGCGCCTGCGGTGGCCGTTCGTCCGAAGAGAGCGAAGTCAAAAACCTCTACACGCGTAATGCCCGTGCGCATCCGTTAACCATCGTGCGCACCATGTCGTCCGCGGGAGCCAGCAATATCTCGATCGATCTGAAGATCACCGGCCCAACGCTCGACATCTCCACTGCCTGTGCCTCCGCAACGCACGCCATCGGACTCGCCTTTCACATGGTGCGCTCCGGCATGTCGACTGCGGCTATCTGCGGAGGGCATGAAGCTCCGCTGAGCTGGGGCTTCTATCGCGCGTGGGACTCCATGCGAGTCGTCTCCCCCACGCAGTGCAAGCCCTTCGCCGCAGACCGCGACGGCATGACGCTGGGCGAAGGCGCTGCGATGCTCGTTATCGAAACACTGGAATCCGCGCAGGCACGTAACGCCACTATCTTCGCGGAACTAATCGGCTTCGGTATGTCTGCCGACGCCAACCACATCACGCAGCCTCAGGCCGAAGGCGCCGCAGCCGCGATGCGCAAGGCCATTGCCGATGCCGGTATCTCACCGGACGAGGTGGGCTATATCAACGCACACGGCACCGGAACTCAGGCCAACGACGCGACGGAATCCGCCGCAATCCACCAGGTCTTCGGCGCACGCGCTTCACAGATTCCGCTCAGCTCCACCAAATCGCTGCACGGCCATGCCATCGGAGCCAGCGGCGCGCTTGAAGCACTCGCCACGGTGCTCGCACTGCAAGAAGGCCGACTCCCGCAGACTGCCGGTGTCACCGCACCCGACGCCTCGCTCAACGTCGACGTCATCCTCAATGAGCCACGCCCTACGGGCCCAACCGTTGCGATCTCCAACTCACTTGCCTTCGGTGGGCTCAACGCTGTGATCGCACTACGCAGCTGGTCTGCGTAGCTGGTCATAGCTGCTTACAGACGAGAACGCCGACACGACCTGCACAGCACCGCATCGGCATTCTGTTTTCAGGCGAACTTCGTTTCCAGCAATGTGTCCAAACGCGCATAGCTCGCCTCCATGCCCACATCCATTGGCGAACGCAGCACCATCTCGCAAGCCTCCTTTGAGTCATACAGCACACGCGTTTCTGCTGTAGTCACGCCACTACCCTCGCGAAATGACGTTGTCACCGTCGCGCCGCCCGGATACCACGCCATATCAAACTTCTCAGTCGCCACGATGCGCTCGTCGGAAATAATCTCCTTGTAGACGCCGCCCATCCCCATCGTTTCGCCCGTGGACGCCTTCTTCCACTCGTAGCGATATGAGCCGCCGACCTGCAGATCGATCTCGCAGACCGTCATTGCCCAGTCTTCCGGCCCGGCCAGCCACCGCTTCACCAGATCGGGATTGGTAAACGCGGCATAGACCAGCTTGCGTGATGCCTTGAACTCACGTGTGATCACAACCTCACGGTCGCCCATCGCGGCCAGCTTCAGTTTTCCTGTCTCTTTCGTTAGCATCTGCTCTCTCTCCTTAGGTTGAAATCCGTTTCGAAAACGTACCGTGCCATGAACGTCCTTATGCGTGCTTTCTGTGGTTCTTTCTCTTCTGTCGTGTCTTTACGCTTCTTGGCTGTGCCTCTTCGGCCTTCAATTCTTCCAGCAAGGAATCCAGCCTCGCAAAGTTCTGCTCCCATGCCTCGCGATAGCGTTCCAGCCACGCATTCGCCTCGGCCAGCGGCTCCGCCTCAAGCCTGCACGGCCTGCGTTGCGCATCGCGTCCACGCGAGATCAACCCGGCATGTTCCAGCACCTTCAGGTGCTTCGAGACCGCAGGCTGGCTCATCGCAAACGGCTCTGCCAGTTCCGCAACCGACGCCTCGCCCTCCGCAAGCCGGGCAACGATGGCCCGGCGTGTCGGATCGGCAAGCGCCGCGAAAATGATATCGAGATTCGGTTTCATCGATCGATTCAGTGACTGCATACCATAGCTCGCAGGTTATATAACCTTTTAGTTATTTACTTGGATCCTGAAAGGTTGTCAAGAGATGCATAATTTTCCAGAATTTCTTTCTTCGCTCAGCTTTTGAAGGAAGGGGTCTCGACGTTGTAGGGTGAGAACATGACGGGTTTGCGCAGACTCACCATCGTTATACCGGCCATCATTCTTATCGCAAGCCTCATCGGCTCTTTCCTCACGCGCGGAGCCATGGCGAACCTCCCCTTCCTGCTCAAAGGCAATCGCACTCCGGGAGCAAAATCTTCAACCGACCTCGTCGATCAGAGCCCCTGGCAGACCATCGAGGCACTCGCTCCTCTCGCCATCTCCGCAGAAGAGAAGCGGCTTGCCGGTGAAGCGCAGCGTCTGGCAGACCATGAGGTGGATCAGGCTTTCGCGCAGGCGCTCCGGCAGGCCACCCTCGACACCCGCACGCTTACCGGCGAAGCCCTGATCCTTCAGCAGAAGGTTGTAGCGCTGCAAGCTATGGTCAAAGAGGACCAGGCAAAAGTCGACAGCCTCAATGCAGCATCCAAGGGAGCCAACCCACCCAGCACCGACGACCTCGACACGGCCAAGGCCCAGCTTCAACTCGATACGGACGAGTTGACCGATGCCACCGAAGATCTTGCCACTGTCAGTGGCGATAAGCGCGGACAGATTCAGCAGGAGCTGACCGAGCGCGAAGCTGCCATGAAGAAGTTCGATGAGCAGGGCGACGCCTCTTCCAGCCCCTCTGCCATCCAGTCCGCACGCCGCTACGGTACGCTCGCAGGCCGTGTCGGCGCATGGTTCGATCAACGCAGCCGCATGGACTCCATCGCGCAGGCTCAGGCGAAAGCTTTCGCCGATGCAGCAGCTCTCTCCACGCAACACGCCGATATCGAAAAGAAATTGGCCGATGCCAATGATGCAAATGCGAAAGACACTGTAGCAACAAGCCGCGTCACGCGACTGAAGCAGATGCATTCGCTCGCACAGATCCATTCCATCCTCGACGACCGCATCCAGACCCAGAAGCAGCTCGGCGCGGTCTACGGCCGCTGGCACGATCAGGTCTACCGGCAGCACCAGATCGTCGCCCACCTCATTCTTCAATCCATCGCGGCCATTGCCTTCCTCACGCTCTGCGCGGCGATTCTCGCTGCCGCAGTTCGCAGGCTGCTTGACCGGCTGCATCTCGACCGGCGCAACCTGATTACTCTGCGCACCATCATCAGTCTCGCCATCCAGGTCATCACCGTCTTGCTGGTGCTGCTCATCATCTTCGGTGCGCCCAGCCAGATGCCCACCATCCTCGGACTCGCCACCGCCGGCCTCACCGTCGTCTTCCAGGACTTCATCCTCGCCTTCTTCGGCTGGTTCGTTCTCATGGGCAAGCACGGCATCCGTGTCGGCGACTGGGTCGAAATCAACGGGGTCGGCGGCGAAGTCGTTGAGCTCGGTGTCTTCCGCACCACGCTGCTCGAGACCGGCAACTGGACCGACAAAGGCCACCCCACCGGACGCCGCGTCAACTTCATGAACAGTTTCGCCATTCGCGGCCAGTACTTCAACTTCTCTACCTCTGGCCAGTGGCTCTGGGATGAGATCAGGCTCAACATCCCTGCCGGTCCCAACAGCTACCAGACCATCGAAGACATCCACACAGCTGTGCTGCAGGAGACGGAAGAAAGCTCCAAGCGCGCCGAAGCAGAATGGCGACGCGCCACCGGAGCTCACGGGCTCAGCCAGTTCAACGCGTCGCCCTCCATCGATCTACGGCCTGCATCCTCAGGAGTCGACATCATCGTGCGATATGTCACGCGCGCTGAAGATCGCTTCAACACGCGCAATAAGCTTTATCAGACCGTCATCGACGTCATGCAGAAGAGTCAGGAAACGGCCGCACTTGAACCCGGGGACAAACACAGCTAAACGACGGAGGAAGCGCATTGCACCTGCTCGTCATCAACAGCGGATCGTCGTCCATCAAGTTCTCCGTCTTCGCTGCGGCAAACAAAACACCGCAGTCCCGCTACGAAGGCGAAGTCTCCGGCATCGGTTCCGGCCACGCAACCTTTGCCTTTCACAACATCGCCCACCCGGACAGAAAACCAGCCACTGCGGTCAAAGCTGACGATCCAATCAAGGCCATCGGCAAAGTCGTAGACGCTGTCTCCGCTCCGGGCATCCCCGCCATCGATACCGTCGGCTATCGCGTCGTGCATCCCGGCGCTAAACTCGATCGCCACGTACGCATCACCGATGAAGTGCTGCGCGATCTCGACGAAGCCGTGATCTTCGCGCCGCTGCACGATCCCTCTGCGATCAAAATCATTCGCGAGACAATGAAGCGCTTCCCGAACGTGCCGCACTTCGCCTGCTTCGATACCGTCTTTCATCACACCATGCCTGAGGTCGCCACCGCCTATGCCATCCCCGACAAGTATCGCGCGCAAGGTGTACGCCGCTATGGCTTCCACGGCCTCAGCTGCGAATCCATCGTCGAACAAATCCGCACAGCAAACGAACCCATCCCGCATCGCATGGTCATCGCGCATCTTGGTAGCGGATGCAGCGTGACCGCGCTCATCGACGGAGCATCCGTCGACACTTCCATGGGACTCACCCCCACCGGCGGCGTCGTCATGGGCACGCGCCCCGGCGATCTTGATCCGGGCCTCGTCCTCTACCTGCTGCGCGCCATGACCGGCGATCGCACGCAGGCATTCAGCGCCGTCGAAACACTCCTTAACCACGACTCCGGCATCGCCGCTCTTTCCGGCCTCCCCAACGACATGCGTTCCACACGCGAGGCAGCAGCCAGCGGCAATCCACGCGCGCAGTTCGCCATCGACGTCTTCACACGCAGCGTCCGTAAAACCATCGGCTCTTTCTCATGGTTGCTGGGAGGACTCGACGCCATCGTCTTCACCGGAGGCATCGGCGAACACGACGCCCGTTCACGCGATGAGATCGTCAGCGGCCTCAACACACTTGGCGTACAGATGGACCCTGTATTAAATAACGCCGAAAAACGCAGTGCACAAAGTGACATCCACTGCATCTCCGTATCAGAATCAAAGACACGCATTCTGCTCATTCCAGCAAAAGAAGACTGGATGATCGCCACGCATGTTCAACACATGCTCAGCAACGAACGGCCCCGCTTTTAGCGATACAGTTCTCATCGGTTTCGAAAGGGAGATCGTCATGCCGCCATCAAGCGCCAAAGCAAAGAAGACATCTACAGTTATTCTCTCTCCGGAAGAACTACGCAAGATAGACGCCTACTGGCGCGCCTGCAACTATCTCTCCGTTGGCATGCTCTATCTGCAGGACAATCCTTTGCTCCGCACACCACTCAAGCCCGAACACATCAAGAACCGCCTGCTCGGCCACTGGGGCTCCGATCCTGGCCAATCCTTCACGTGGGTGCACCTCAACCGGCTCATCAAGAAGTACGATCTCGATCTGATCTTTCTCTCCGGACCCGGCCACGGCGCGCCCGCAACCTTGTCGAACTGCTACCTCGAAGGCGTCTACTCCGAGGTCTATCCCGATAAGAGCCAGGACGAAGCCGGCATGCAGAAGTTCTTTAAGCAGTTCTCCTTCCCCGGTGGAATCGGAAGTCATTGCACTCCGGAGACGCCCGGTTCTATCCACGAAGGCGGCGAACTAGGCTACTCGCTCTCGCACGGCTTCGGAGCGGCGTACGACAACCCCAACCTGATCGTTACCGTTATGGTTGGCGACGGCGAAGCCGAAACCGGCCCGCTCGCCACTAGCTGGCACTCCAACAAATTTCTCGATCCCATCTGCGACGGAGCTGTGCTCCCTGTCCTCCATCTCAACGGCTACAAGATCGCAAACCCGACCATCCTCGCTCGCATCCCGCAAGACGAACTCGAAGCTCTCTTCTTCGGCTACGGCTGGCACCCATACATCGTCGAAGGCGACGATCCGAAGATCATGCACCAGAAGATGGCCGAGGTCACCGAGCACTGCATCAACGAGATTCGCGACATCCAATCGAAAGCTCGCAGCAGTAAATCGAAATCACCCGACCGCCCACGCTGGCCGATGATCATCCTTCGCACGCCAAAAGGCTGGACCGGCCCTAAAGAGGTCGACGGCCATAAGGTCGAAGGCTTCTGGCGCGCGCACCAGATTCCCATCCTCGACCCCAAAACCAACCCCAAGCATCTCAAGCAGGTCGAGCAATGGCTCAAGAGCTACAAGCCCGAAGAGCTCTTCGACGCAAGCGGACGCCTCATTCCAGAGTTGCGCGCCATGGCTCCCGAGGGCACACGTCGCATCACCGCCAACCCACACGCCAACGGCGGTCTTCTGCGCAAGCCGCTCGACCTTCCCGACTTCCGCGACTACGCCATCAAGGTCAAAAAGCCCGGCCAGATCGAAGTCTCCAGCACCTTTACCCTCGGTGGCTATCTGCGCGATGTCATCAAGCGAAACATGACCAGCTTCCGCGTCTTCGGCCCCGATGAAACAGCATCCAACCGCCTGCAGCTGATGTACGAAGCCACGTCAAAATCGTGGATGGCCGAGATCTTCCCCGAAGATGCCGACGGCACCGACATCGCTCCTGGCGGCCGCGTCATGGAGATGCTCTCCGAGCACACGCTCGAAGGCTGGTTCGAAGGCTATGTTCTCACCGGACGCCACGGCTTCCTCTCCAGCTATGAAGCCTTCGTCCACATCATCGACTCCATGTTCAATCAGCACGCCAAGTGGCTGGAGAAGAGCAAGCTCGAGCTTCGCTGGCGCGCGCCCATCTCCTCCATCAACCTGCTCATCACGTCGCTCGTCTGGCGGCAGGACCACAACGGCTTCACGCATCAGGACCCCGGCTTCCTCGATGTCGTCGCGAACAAGAGCCCGCACGTCACGCGCATCTATCTTCCACCTGACGCCAACTGCCTGCTCTCCGTCGCCAACCATTGTCTGTGCAGCACCAACTACGTCAATGTCATCGTCGCCGACAAAGCGCCGCATCTTCAGTACCTCGATATGGACGAGGCCATCAAACACTGCACCAAAGGCATCGGTATCTGGGACTTCGCCTCAACCGACGCAGGCTCCGAGCCCGATATCGTCATCGCCTGCGCCGGCGACATTCCCACTGCCGAAGCACTCGCCGCAGTCGCCATCCTGCGCGAGCACTGCACAGACCTGAAAATCCGCTTCGTCAATGTCGTCGACCTCTTCCGGCTCATGCCTGAGTCCGAGCATCCGCACGGCCTCTCCGACCGCGAGTTCGACTCGCTCTTCACCGTCGACAAGCCGGTCATCTTCAACTTCCACGCCTACGCCTCGCTCATCCACAAATTCACCTACCGCCGCAAAAATCACGACAACATCCACGTTCGCGGCTACAAGGAACAAGGCAACATCAACACACCACTCGAGCTGGCGATTCTCAATCAGATCGACCGCTTCGACATCGCCATCGACGTCATCGACCGCGTCCCCAAACTACAGGCCACCGCCGCCCACACCAAGGAATGGCTCAAGGACAAGATCATCGAAAGCGTCAATTACGCCCACAAGCACGGCATCGACCACAAAGACATCACCGACTGGAAGTGGCCCGTCTAAACAGCATCAAGATAAAGAAGCCTCATCCATTGCGGATGAGGCTTCTTTTTGGGCCCAAGAGAACGAGGCAGATTAGAAGATAACCTTCAAAGCAAACTGCGTATTGAATGCTTCGCCTGCTCCTATGCCAGGCGCTCCGTTGTAATCGCCGATGGTATCGTCGAGCGTAAAGTCCCCACCCACCGACACCGTACCAAATCCCGGAGGAGCATAGTTCGCTCTGTTGAACACATTAAACATCTCGGCACGGAACTGAACCGTAGCCTTCTCTGTGATCTTCGTGTCTTTGAACACCGAAAGATCAACATCGGAATAGCCCGGCCCATAGTAGCCATTGCGCCGCGTCGTCCCAAACGTCCCCGGTGCTGGATCGGTAAAGGCAGAAGGATCCAGCCAATTCACGCCAGGCTTTTGTCCTTGATACCCCTTGTTGATCGGGCCCACCTGCACCGCACGATCGTTGCCCTCATTCGTACCGCTGATATCGCCTGAGGCGTGCACCGTAAACGGCTGCCCACCATGAAAGTTCATCAACGAGTTCACCTGCCAGCCATTGGTCAGCAGCTTCGCATGCGACGAGCCCGGAATCGCATAGCTTAGATAAGCCACAAAGGTGTTGCGCGTATCGAAGTCCGAGTTGCTGTAGTCACCTTTGAAGTTGAAGTTATCCTGCGGAAGCGCACCACGATATGCCGTGACTTCGTCCATGTTATGGCTCCATGTGTAGATGACCGAGCCGGATAGCCTGTGCCAGTTCTGCAACCGCAGCTGTGTCTGAAGTGCGTTGTAGTTCGACGTACCAATGCTCTCCAGTTGGTTAATGTTGCTGTATGCGCAATAGATCGAGTTGAGAACACAATAAGGACGACTGCTTTGGCTCGTTCCCTGGTTAATATCCAGCAGGCTCAGCAGGTGACGGCCTTCGCTACCCACATAGCCAAGCTGCATGATGATGCTGGACGTCACCGTATGCTCCAGATTCAGGCTGTAATTTACGTTGTAAGCCGGCCTGAAGTTGCTGTTGACCGAAAAGACGCCGCACGTTGCAGTCGGACTGCATGGATATCCCTGCGATGATGGAAAAATCGCAACACCCTTCTGAATCGTCGTCTTCGATCCTCCGGTCGGAGCCACCGTGTACACCGGATTCGGCCCTCCAGGATTTCCTTCCACACCGTTCGGAGCTGCATTGCCCGGCCGATTGTCCAGGAAGGGGTTCAGATTCGGCGTATCGAAATAAAAACCAAAACCGGCCCGTACAACCGTATTTGGGTCAGCCTGATAGCTCGCTCCTACGCGAGGACTCAAGCTCTTCCAGTAGCGTCCGTATAAAGAGTCGATATCGACACCCTGAAAAGCCAGGCCTTTATTCGCCGTCAGAGCTGGACGAAAGACCGACATGTCTTTATTGCTATTATGCAGCGGTCCCACATACTCATAACGCAGACCATAGTTCACGTTCAGCTTTGGAGAGATCTGCCACGAGTCGCCTGCATTTAAGAACCAGTTGTTTACAAATACCTGACGTTCCGGATCGCCGATTGCAATCGACGCATTGGATGTTAGACCGGCAAGATAATCAGCCAGAGCATAACGATAACCATCCAATCCATCAGGATTCGGTGTCAACGTAGGACCGATTGCAGCAACACGCGTTCCATCGAATGTAAAGCTGCCGGTCGCATGACGGTGATAGAACTCATCCAATTGCGCTTGACGATACTCGCCGCCGAATCGCAGTTGATGCTTACCGACGACCCACGAGAGTTGATCAGTCAGATGGCCTGTAATGTCGTTACGGCCTTCCGGAGGCGTAAGACCGACAGGATCAAAGTTTTTAATCGTGATATTCGGAGCATTGGGAAAAGTCGCACCCGTAATAAAGCCCAGGCTTTGTACGCTTGGCGGACTCTTGTAGTCGTTGAATACCTGATTGAAGTAGTTCACTCCAGCCAATACCTGATTCGTGATACGCGGCGAGATCACGCGGTTATAGACGATCGCCATGTTCTGCACATGGATGGGGGCTTCCTCATAGTAAGCAAGCAGCTGCGAACCCACAGGAGCTACCTGATTGCCTTGTCCAGCAAACCAGTGCACGCTCAGCTGATCTTTCGGCGTGAGCTGCCAATCCACCTTGCCCAGACCGTTATAGCTGTAACCAAACTCCGGATCGTTCGAGTGATAATTGTTCTTTACGCCCGCTGTGTCCTGCGAAAGGATGCTGTTGCCCCACAAATTGTTGAGCACATCTTGCATGACACCATTGATGGGAATGCCCTTCGCCGCAAGAATCGCCTTCGCCTGACTCTGCCAACCAACCGAAGGCTGCGTCGCCGTGCCCGACTCTCCAATCGTGAACCTCTGTTTCTCAAACGTCGCAAAGGCAAATAGCTTGTCGCGAAGAATCGGTCCGCCTACCGAAAACCCATAGTTGTAGTTGCGCACCTTCTGCTTCGTATCCGCAAAAGGACTCTTCGCGCCAAACAGCTCGTTGCGGTTGAAGTAGTACACCGAACCATGAATTTGGTTCGTGCCGGAGCGTAGCGTCAGATTCACCGTGCCGCCAGGATTACGTCCGCCCTCTGGCCCTGCCTGCGTCTGTGCCGAAAACTGGTCCACCGCATCCAGCGGAAGCACAATGCCTGCGATGCCTGAAACACCGCCTTGATTGACAGCCGGAACGTTATGCCAGAGATCGTTATTGTCCACGCCGTCGATCTGCCAGTTCATCTGGTTGGCACGCGTTCCATTCAACGAGCCATAGCCGCCTCCGGTATATCCGGCAAAGCCTGGCGTCAGCTGAATCATCTGCGTAAAGTCACGACCGTTGAGCGGCATATCCGCCACAGCCCTTGCCTCAAGCACCGTCGTCTGCGTGGTTGTAGTTGTATCCAATGCCAATCCCGCAGCATCGACCTCCACCGTCGTATCTGAGCTTGCAAGCTGCAGTACCACCGGCAACGTGTAGATCGTTCCAGCCGATACCATCACCTTGTCCGTCTTCACTGTCTGAAATCCGCTGAAGCTCACCGTCACGCTGTAGGTGCCCAACGGCAGGTCCTGAAAGAGAAACGTGCCGGCGCTGGAGCTGACGGTCGTGTGCGTTACACCAGTCTCTGTTTGCAGTGCAACTACCGCTGCATTTGCAATCGAGGCTCCTGTCTTGTCGGTAACTGTGCCATTGATTCCACCGCGAAACGTCTGGGCATGACTCGCTGCAAACGTAGCCAAAAGAATCGTGAAAGCGATAAGCCGAACGACGCGCGTACGTATCCCGTGCGTGTAAAAACGCATGATTGACCTCCAAATAAAAACACAATGGGTTTTCATCCGCCGCATAGCGGCGTCTTTTCGATCGCAGTGAAATAAAGTGAGGGTTCCTTCCGCAACGCTGGGCGGAGGATTGAGATCAATACGCGGCATCCAGGCCACGATTAGCTTCGTCTCGGAAAAAGGGGAGGAGCTTCCCTGCCGCTAAAAATCGGCTCTTTTGAAAAGGAGTAACGCTACGTTAATGCCCCGTCACAAATTTTGCAAGAGATTTAATCCAGTCCCTGCCTTCACGAGAGTCAATCTTTTTCTCCTGCTCGACAACGCCACAACATACCCATCCCACAAAAGGCATACACGCCGCCTGCACAAAATCCGGGCACTCCATCTACACTCATCCCATGTGTGGAATTGTTGGCTACATTGGTCCGAAACCAGTCGTCCCTGTCATCATCGAAGGCCTTCGCCGCCTCGAATACCGCGGCTATGACTCCGCAGGCATTGCCGTCGCCGGAAGCCCCGACGGCCTTCAGCTTCGCCGCGCGCCCGGCAAGCTGCGCAACCTTGAAGCCGTCATCGCCGAGCACCCTATCCACGGCACCTTCGGTATAGGACACACCCGCTGGGCCACCCACGGACGCCCCACCGAAGAAAACGCTCACCCGCACCGCGACTGCACCGGCTCCCTCGTCGTCGTCCACAACGGCATCGTCGAAAACTACCTCGCCCTCAAGCAGCAACTCACTGCCAAAGGACACACCTTCGTCACCGAAACCGACACCGAGATCATCGCCCACCTCATCGAGCAAGAGCTTAAAGAGATGGAGGAGTTACTCGCATCAACTCGCGGAAACTCAGAGCCCACACGGCCAGCACTTGAAGAAGCCGTCCGCGAAGCCGTCAAACATCTCACCGGAGCCTTCGCCATCGGCGTCCTCTCCGCGCACGAACCCAACAAGCTCGTCGCCGCACGCTCTGGCCCACCCGCTGTCCTCGGCATCGGCGACGGAGAATACTTCCTCGCCTCCGACGTCCCCGGCATCCTCCACCACACCCGCAACATCCACTTCCTCGCCGACGGAGAACTTGCCGTCCTCACGCCCGAAGGTGTCTCGCTCTCCGACTTCAGCGGCCGCCCACTCGAGCTCAAAACTCAGCGCATCGCCTGGGACCCCATCCAGGCCGAAAAAGCCGGCTACAAGCACTTCATGCTCAAAGAAATTAACGAGCAGCCGCGCGCCATCCGCGACACCACCCTCGGGCGCATCTCCTTCGACACCGGACAGGTCTTCCTCGACAACCTCGATATCTCCGCCGACGATCTCCGTCGCGCCACCCAGATCACCATCGCCGCCTGCGGCACCTCCTGGCACGCCGGGCTCGCTGGCAAGTTCATGATCGAGCGCCTCGCCCGCCTCCCCGTCGACGTCGACTACGCCTCCGAGTACCGCTACCGCGACCCCATCCCTTCGCCCCTCGACCTCGGCCTCCTCATCACCCAGTCCGGCGAAACCGCTGACACCCTCGCCGCCCAGGCCGAACTTATCTCCAAGGGCTCCAAAACCCTCGCCATCTGCAACGTCGTCGGCTCCGCCATCACCCGCCGCGCCAACGGCACCATCACCACCAACGCCGGCCCTGAGATCGGTGTCGCCTCCACCAAGGCCTTCACCGCGCAGCTCACCGCGCTGTTTCTCCTCGCGCTGCACCTCGCGCAGGTTCGCAACACCATCACGCCCGAAGACTCGCTCCGCCTCGCCACCGAACTCGGCCGACTCCCCTCCAAGCTCGAGTCCATGCTCCTCGACCCCTCCAACACCATCGGCATGTCCGAAGGCGTAGCCGCCCCAACCCTCACCAGCGCAGCAACGTCATCCAGCACTCCGGCATGGCCCGGCCCTGAGCGCCGCCGCGCCCCCCGCCTCACCCTCGACGAGCAGTGCCAGCACCTCGCCCGCCTCTTCCACGCCGCCAGCAACTTCCTCTTCCTCGGACGCGGCATCCACTACCCCATCGCCCTCGAAGGCGCGCTCAAGCTCAAAGAGATCTCCTACATCCACGCCGAAGGTTACCCCGCCGGCGAGATGAAGCACGGCCCCAACGCCCTCATCGACGAGTCACTCCCCGTCGTCTGCATCGCCACCAAAGACCCCGACGACCCCGCCAGCGTCCTCAAGTACGAAAAGACCCTCAGCAACATCCAGGAGGTCACCGCCCGCGCCGGCCGCGTCATCGCCATCGCCACCGAAGGCGACGACCAGATCGCAAGCCTGGTAGAACACACCATCCACATCCCCAAAGCCCCCGAACTACTCCTGCCCATCCTCGAAGTAGTTCCGCTACAACTCGTCGCCTACCATATCGCAGTCCGTAGGGGCTGCGACGTGGATCAGCCAAGAAATTTGGCTAAGAGTGTGACGGTAGAGTAGTTATCGAAAATAGCACTTGCCCTTCAAATGGCTTGAATGACTATCCCTGATTTCGATACATTCAACAAATTCAAGTAAATAGCATGAAACCATGAGTTTCGTGCTAGCTCATGCACGTGAGGTTAAGAATGCGCTATCTGCGCTTCATAATTGAGAACTACCGCGCTATTACGGGACCGCTTGAAATTAACGTCGCAAAGAATTCATTGATGCCGATTATTGGCGTCAATGAATCAGGAAAGACTACAGTCCTCCAAGCAATATTCGCCTTTGATCCTTACAACGACGATCTAAACGATAACGGTCGCCACCTCAAGGATGTTACGAACCTATACCGAACATCCTCTGGACCTATAGGAGTTTCGGCAGAAATTGAAATCTCAAAGCATGAGCTCAAACAGAATCTTGGAGTTTGCGAGAAACAGTTTCCCAGCCTCAAATCCACATTCGAGATAATAAAAAATAGAAGAATTTTACCGACGAAGTTGATTATTCGGCGCAATCTTATCAGCAAAAAATATTCATTTCCGTTTGAAAACTTCGGTGATTTGGACGCCCAAGATGCCTTAGCTAGAAAAGTCATTTTAGGGTTGCCCTATATTCTCTACTTCGACGACTTCCGGGATAAGATTGCAGAAAAAATTGAAATACCGGACCAAGAAAGCGATTCGCTGCCGGAGTGGCTCGAAATTATTCAACAACTATTCTTGAAAACCGACCCGGGATTCTCAATTTTCAACTTGGCTAGCCTGGAAATTCGTAAAAGAAAAACAGTTTTGTCGAAGGTGCAACGTCATCTAAACGATGCCTTGACTAGAGAATGGCAAACCTTTCGTCTCGATGATCGAGATGCCCTCAAGATAGCGATTGAATTCGACCAGAGCGATTCAAATCCACCAAAAAACTTTCTTAAACTGGATGTGGTCGAAACTGACAGCAATGGAGACGAACATTTCTTTTTTATAAGCGATCGGAGTAAAGGCTTTTATTGGTTTTTCAACTTTGTAATGAAGTTGGAATTCAATCCAAAAATTGTAAGTGGAAGTGGCCTGCAATCCATCTATCTTTTGGATGAACCAGGCTCTTATCTACATGCCTTCGCTCAACGAAAACTTTGTCAAAAGTTACGGCAACTTTCCGAGAAGAATGCGGTAATTTACTGCACGCATTCGCACTACTTGCTAGACCCTGACAAAATTCCTATCTCAAGCGTCGTGATTGCGGATAAAGATAGCGATGGAAACATCGGCTTAACCCGCATGATTAACTATCAAGGCTCAGTGTTGGATAACCGGTCAGCGCTCCAACCTGTCCTCGACGCATTACTCATCAAGCCATATGCCTTAGATCTAATACACACAGAAATGACGATTATAGTTGAAGGTATATGCGACTACATAGCTCTAGAGCTATTTCGTGGAGAAAGAAGCGTTGCAATCCTACCGTCGGTAGGCGCTGGTTCAATCAAATTCTATATATCTCTTATGATTGCCTGGCAGGTCAGATTTCGAGCTTTATGGGACAATGACAGCGAAGGAAGAAAAAAGTTCTTGGAGGCTGAGACGTTGTTTGGCTCAGAAATTTCCGCGCGACATTTCAAATTGCTTCCAACTACAACCCCCAATAGCAACAAAATCATGCAAAATCTGTTCGACGGGAAAGACCTTATCTTAATAAGAGAGAAGTTGCATCTACCAGTTGATTGTTCTTTCGAGCGAACAATTCAAGCCCTGTTCTATTCTCCAAGTCGGACAGAATTGCTAAAAACAATCGGATCTACTACAAAAGAAAATTTTGAAGCATTATTCAAAAATTTATCGCTAGATTCGTAAAATCCGTCTCGAAGATAGAAAACCAACCTTCAGTTGAGACCATCGTCCCTTGGATCCTTCCCATCCCAATGCCTTTGAGGAGACCGAATGTCCCTCCCCACTAAACCACACCTGCCCGTCAGCATCCTCGGCCATCCCACCTTCACCGTCACCCTCGATTCGCTCCGCATCCCCGACACCCGCGCCCTGCACGAAGACACCGACTACGTCTCCCTCACCGTCCTGCTCAAGTCCGCTGCCATCGCCTGCCCATGTAATGAGATCGCATGAATGGGCCACCGGCCATGAATGATTTTCTACTCCTTATAAACCAGGGAAGGCCCACTGACCTGCTTCACCTTCAGATCGACATCGACCTCCACCCGGTCGGCGATCTTCACAAACGGAATCCCGCTCGTCATCCCGTAATCCTTACGGTCAAACGCCATCGTTCCCTTAATCTCGCCGGTACGCGTCCCCTTGCCCGTAATCGTCAGCTTCAACGTCTCCCGCTTGGACACGCCCCGAATCGTAAACGTCCCCGGAATATCGAACGTCACCGGCCCCGTCTGCACCACCCCCGTTGATTGAAACGAAATCGTCGGGTTCTGCTCCACGTCGAAGAAGTCCTTGCTCCGCAGCTTCCCATTCTTCATGCCGCTCCCGGTATCCACCGTAGCCGCATCAATCATGATCTTCAGCGATCCCGTCGTCACATTCGCAGAGGTAAAAGACAGCGCAGCATCCCACTTCTTGAACGTCCCTCTCAGATCAACCGAAGCCTTCACAAAGAACGTAACGCTGCTCTTCTGCGGAGACGCCTGAAACACCGGGGCCTGCGCCCGCACCGCCACCGGAAGCAACGCAAACGCCAATAGGCAGAGAAGTTCTGACCGCATCCTTGCAAGTCGCATCGTCCTGAGTCTCTTCCCTCACCGCCTCCATGTCAACCGACTGTCTCTCTAAGCAGACCTCATGCACCCTCAATAAGAACGATGCCGGTCGATGTATCCCCACATCGCCGCCTGCACCCGCATAATCGCCTCGCGTTCTCCGATAGCCATCTTCGACCGCGACATCGCTTCCATCTCATTCCGCTTCGACTGCGACTGCACATAAGCGATCCTCGCTGCGGTATCTGCGAGGTTCGCCGTCCGCCGCGTCATCGAAACGCCACCCGGAAAATACACCGTGTCCCCGCTGATGCCCGTGATGCTCCACGCCTCATCGCTCGGCTGCGGAAGATCCGACGTCCAGAGCATGCCATAAAACTTCGCGGGATAGAAACCTTCGCGCGTGATGAAGAGCATCGGAAATCCGCCCGCAATCTCCTCAAGTACCCACCGCCCCCACGACGTATTGTCCATCGCCGCGTTCGTATAGCTGAACCTCTTGTTCAGACTGCTCGAAAGCAGCGCCAGTTCATAGCGCGCACCGTCAGGAAACGCGATGTCCCAGATGCCGCAAAAAAACGGTTCCTTGTACGAAGGAGTCTGCGCCGTATTCGCAGGAGCAACCTGCTGCTGACTATGCGGCCTGGGAGCATACCCGATATATGCATCCATGCCGGAAACCCCCGGCGTCACCGCAGGCGTAACCGCCGGAGCCTGGCTCTGTGCAGAATCCCGCTCAAACTCAGCAACCTTCTGTTTCAGCCAGCTGTTGTCGATTAGCCCCGGATTCGTCTGCGGAACCGCTGCCCTCTGCGTCAAATCCGGAACCGTGGTCTGCATCTGCGACCACGTCTTCATCATCTGCTGCAGATTCTCTCGCTGAAGCCGCTCCCGCATCTCGTTCTCGCGTTGCGCATGAGCAGCAATCTCCTCATAAATTCTGCGAGCTTCCTGCTCCTTGGTCTGGTGCTCCTGCAACAACTTCATCGACTCGCGCATCTTTTCATACAGCGCAGCATCTTCGCCCTGCAGATTAAACCGCAGCGGCTCATTTCCTTCAGGTTGTTTGTCTGCCATACCTCACCTCCGTACATCAATGAAGAACGGATGGTTCATGGCCCTTTGAAAAACTTCAGTCAGGCAACGTTCCGCTGCCATGACAATCTGAGCAGGTCTCTTCTACAGGGACGCCACCCGAGCCGCCGCAATGCTTGCAATCGTACTCCGCTACCCCCATCGCATCGCATTCCTGACATTTCACTTCAATAGGAAACGTCTCGATCCATGCCTTCCCGCCACAGTTATGGCAGGCCTCGCGAACCTTCTTGTGATCATGACATACAGGACATGGATGACGTCGGATGACTTTACCGTGCCCATGGCACAGCGTGCACATTGCCATTGCAACCTCCGAGGAAACCAATAAATTTTTACTGGGGGAGTGGGCCGAGTGCATAGCTAAACACAACCCTCAGAAGATTGACAAGCATATTCATGGAAGAAGCGCTCAAGCGCGCGGGGAGAACCGACTACAATCCCCTCATGGCCTCCCCCGTACCCACCCTCTATCAATGGCTAGGTGGCGCGGAACCCCTCCGCGCCCTCATCGAGCGCTTCTACCAGAAGGTCCCCGCCGACCCACTCCTCGCCCCGCTCTTCGCCAGCATGCCCCCGGAGCACTTTCAGCATGTCACCGCCTTCATCGCCGAAGTCCTCGGTGGCCCCGCCGACTACTCCGCCCAACACGGCGGACACGCCAACATGATCCGCCACCACCTCGGTCGAGGCATCACTGATGAGCAGCGCAAGCGCTGGGTGCAGCTCCTCCTCGAGACCGCCGACGAGCAGGCTCTCCCCTCCGACCCCGAGTTCCGTTCCGCCCTCGTCGCCTACCTCGAGTGGGGCTCCCATCTCGCCGTTATCAACGCCGCTCTGCCCAACGACACTCCCGTCTCCGACGCCCCCATGCCCGCCTGGAACTGGGGAGTCCCCGGCGGCCCCTACCAGCCCGAGTAGCCATCCTGGCCTGCAGAATTTAACCTGTGTCAGACCGTAAGCAACTCGACACAGGTGGTGCCGACATCGAATCCTCCACGCCGTTACTCACGAAGCCACCACGCAACGTCGCCGTCGACGCCTACCGCGGCCTCGTCATGCTCCTCATGATGGCCGAAGTTTTGCGGCTCTCCGCCGTCGCGCGCGCCTATCCAAACAGCCTCTTCTGGCACATACTCGCCTTCAACCAGACACACGTTGAATGGACCTGGTTCGGACTTCACGACCTCATCCAGCCCTCCTTCACCTTCCTCGTCGGCGTCGCACTGCCATACTCCATTCGAAGCCGCCAGCGCAAAGGCGAAACCTTCGCCCACAGCCTCGCACACACGATCATCCGAAGCTTCATTCTCATCGCTCTCGGAATCTTCCTTCGCTCCATCGGCAAGCCAATCACTTACTTCACCTTCGAAGACACGCTCACGCAGATCGGTCTCGGTTACACATTCGCCTTCCTGCTCGCCTGGTGCAAACCGCGCTGGCAATGGATTGCTTTCGCCGCCATCCTCTTCGGCTACTGGCTCGCGTGGGCACTTTATCCACTGCCCCCTGCTAACTTCGACTACGCCTCCGTCGGCGTAACACCCGAGTGGCACTCGCATCTCCTGCACGGATTCGCCGCACACTGGAACAAGAACGCCAATCTCGGTCAGGCCTTCGACGTCTGGTTCCTCAACCTCTTCCCGCGCACCTCACCCTTCCTCTTCAATCGCGGAGGTTATCTCACACTCAGCTTTATTCCCACGCTTGGCACAATGCTGCTCGGCCTCTTCGCGGGACGCTGGCTCATCGCAAGCGCACCGCAGATACCCTTTCGCCGCCTGCTCATCGCCGCAACCGCACTCACCGCAGGCGGAGTCCTGCTGCACGTTCTCGGCATCAACCCCATCGTCAAACGCATCTGGACACCGGCGTGGACGCTCTTCAGCGGCGGCCTCTGCTTCTACATCCTCGCCGCATTTTTATGGCTTGTCGATAAACACAAACAACACAGGCTCGCCTTCCCGCTCGTCGTCGTCGGCATGAACTCCATCGCCGCCTACCTGATCGCGCATCTGTGGGAAGACTTCGTCGAATCCTCGCTGCGCACGCATCTTGGCGATCGCGTGCTCAATATCTTCGGCACAGGACTTCAACCGCTCCTGCTCGGCGGACTCACGCTACTGATCTATTGGTATGCGCTCTATTGGATGTATCGCAGAAATATCTTCCTGCGCATCTGACCACACAAAACGTGCGGGAGACCGAAAACGCTGGCCTCCCGCAAGGAGGATGCCTCCCAACCGCGAAGTACTGGCGCTGCGCTAAGAAATTCCCGACAACTCCTGCTCGGCACGAAACCAGTCCTGCTCATGAAATCCATGCTCGCCATTCCGCTCAAGAAAATACCCATAAGCGCGTGCGGCAATCTCAGCATGTGCCGGACGCGACTTTACCGCTACAGCCTCGGGAGCCTTTACCGCAACCGCAGTCTTCGCTGTCGTCTTTTTCTTCGGTGCCGTCTTCTTTTCTGCTGTCGGTGCAGCCTTCTTAGCCGCCGCCTTCGGAGCTTTCACCTTTTCGGTCGTCGCCGTCGCGCTCGTCGCTGACTTCTTTGCGCGTGGCTTTGCCGGCTTCTTTATTTGCTCATCGCTCATCTGTCGTCTCCTCGCAAGGGGTTTCGCCACCAATGTGCGGGGCCACTTCCAGTCTAGAAGACCGCAGACGAGCCTGCATCCACAGGCGAATTCACCGATCGAAGACGACCGGATGCCGCTCGACCCACCAGCACGGCTTTCCTCCAGCCTGTGGAAGACCTTCAGGTAACAGAGACCGCGTGCATTGCACCACAACCCTGCCGTCCGGGTAATACTCCTCTTTATTGTTCTTGAGCGGCGCCACCACAAACCGATCCACCGAAACAGAGCCATACCCGGCACCACCCAGCATCCGCCCCTGCCATATCAGCCAGTCCGCTACCCACACCGCAGCAGCAGCCATCACCATCCACAGCAACCCTCGCGCGACCAATCGGCCCATCGGCTCTCCCTCCGGCATCACAGTTATACCGGATCACCTGTCGCTGGACGCAGCGCGCTGCCTCGCGTATGTTTTCTCTCGGGACTTCTACATACTTTTGAGGAGATTTACATGGCCCGCTCGACAGCCTTCCGCCTTCACGCCGCAGTGCTCTCCCTCACCCTGATCGCAGGAGCCTCTGCTGCATCTGCGCAGCAACAACCTCAGCCTGATCCGACCTGGTCACAGCAGGACATGACACGCATCGTCAAAGACATTCAGAAGAAGCTCGGCGGACTCGTCAACTACTCCGTCTTCGACTGGATCACCTTCGGCGTCCATGGCAAAACAGTCGTGCTCAAGGGATATGCCTCGCGCCCCACGCTCAAGGATGATGCAGAGCGTGCCGTAAAGGGCATCGACGGCATCGCGAAGGTCGAAAATGAGATCGTCGTCCTCCCGCTCTCGAACTTCGACGACCGCATTCGTGCGCAGGTTTACAACCGTATCTATACGCAGCCTGCGCTGCGTAAATACAACGCCAACCAGGGCAACATTGCCCGCGCCATGGGCCCCGGCGGACGCAACTTTGCCATGATGGCCGGCGGCATCACCCAGAATCCACCCATCGGTTATCACGCAATCCACATCATCGTGAACAACGGCCACGTCACGCTCTTTGGAGTCGTCCTCAATCAGAGCGACGCGTCCATTGCCTATATTCAGGCCAATGGAACACCCGGCGTCTTCTCGGTCGACAACGATCTCATAGTCCAGGGAGCAACGCCAGGCAGTTCTCCGCGCTAGATCATAACGCTTTATTCCGTCCGCAGCGCCTGCATCGGGTCAACGCTTGAGGCCCTCCATGCAGGCGCTGCACTTGCGATCGCAGCTACCGCCAGCAGGGCAAGAATCATCCCGAAAAATACCAGCGGGTCCATCGGCTTCGTGCCATAGAGCAGCGTGCGTAACAGCACACCTACCGCAGCGCCGCCAGCGACTCCAACAGCAAGCCCCGCCAACACGGGACGCATGCCGTCACGCAGCACCAACCCAAGCACCTGGCTTCTCTGCGCACCAAGCGCAATGCGTATGCCGATCTCCGTTACGCGCTGTGTCACCAGGTACGAGAGCACGCCATACAGCCCCACGCCAGCAAGCAGCAACGAAAGCACAGCAAAGGCCAGCACCAGCGATGCCGTAAAGCTCTGGTTCATGGTCGACTCTCCAACAATCTGCGGAATCGTCAGGACATCGACGACAGGCAGCTGCGGATCGAGTGCTGCGATCTGCTTCTGTATGGGTATCGCAAAGCGCAGCGGATCTCCATCTGTTCGCACCACCAGTGTTTTTCGCCGCGAATCCGGAGCGCCGGAAAGTATCGGGAAATACACCGTCGACTTCACACGGCTGCCAACCCGATACAGCGTATCGCCCACGATACCCACAACCTCGTATGTGTTCTTTTTGTTCGTTACATCGATTCCCATCACGATGAACTTATGCAGTGGATCCTCGTTCGGGAAATAACGGCGCGCCAGCTCTTTACTAATGATGACGTAGTTCGAATGATCCAGCCGATCATGATTATCGAAAAATCTCCCGGCAATCAATGGAATCTGCAGCGTACTGAAATACTCCGGGTCAACCCATCGTTGCACTGCATCCGGCTGATGTTGTGGGTCCACCAGTGGATGCCCCGGTATCAGGAACACACGGTCGCCGCCCCACCCGGCACCCGGCACCACAGTGCCCAGCGCTGCTGCACGAACACCAGGAAGACGTCGCACGCCTTCCAGCAAAGACTCAGAGAATGCCACCTGCTGCTCTGGCTTGTCATACCCCGCATTAGGCAGGCTGTATTTCATCGTCAACACATTTTCCGAAGCGCATCCAATATCGGACGAGCGCAGATGCACAAAGCTCTTCAGCAAGAGTCCGGCTGCAATGAGCAATACAACCGTCAACGCAATCTCTGCCATCAACAACAACTTGCGCAAACGAGCCTTTGAAAGACCTCCGCCAACCGCACGCGCCGAATCCTGCAACGCCCCCAGGACATTTTTATTCGTCGCCGAAATCGCCGGCAGCAGTCCCGCAAGAACCGCCGTCAAACAAACCACGCCGCAGGCAAACAACACCACAACACCATCGACGTGGACAGCCTCTGCTCTCGGAAGCTGCTTCCAGTGCATCATCAACCATCGCGTGCCCGCCATCGCCAGCAGCAATCCAAACGCGCCGCCGCATGCGCACAGAATCATCGTCTCCATCATCTGCTCGCGCAGCAGTGTAAACCGCCCCGCACCCAGCGCTCCACGTATCGCCATCTCTTTCTGCCGTGCCGCTGCCCGCGCCACCAGCAGATTCGAGACATTCAGACAGCCGATCAACAGCATGCAACCCACCGCAGCCATCATCACCAGCAGCGGAGTTTTCACATCCGACACCACATCCTCAATCATCGGTCTCGTCATCGCATCTTCCGCCACAGGCTGCGACTGATGTTCCATGTGAATGCGATACTGCAGCGCGCTCACCTCGCCGATCGCCGTCTTCAGGCTGACGTCCGGCCGTATCCGCGCAACCACAGAGCTATCGTGATTGTCCGGCCAGTGAATCGATTCGCTCGTCTTGATCGACGCATACGGCACCCACAACTGCACCCGTGCCGTCGGGTAGGCAAACCATTCCGGCAGAACGCCGACGATCGTATATGGCTTTGCATCAAGATCAATTTGCTTCCCCACAATCGAAGCATCGCCGCCAAATCGCCTTTGAAACAGGCTCCACGACAACATCGCCACCTGTGCCTGTCCAACACGATCTTCGTTCTCCGTAAAAGTGCGGCCCAATGCAGGAGACACGCCAAGCAACCGAAAGAGATTCCACGACCCCGCACCGGCCTCTGCAACTTCGGGCAGCTTGCCCTGCTCATCGCTTACGTTGAAACTCGTCGTCTGCCATGCAGCCATGTCGTCGAAGCCGTGAGTTTTCTCCCTCCACTCGTAAAAATCTCCCGACGCTACAGGGTTATATGGATTCTCCGAGAGATTGCTGCGAAAGTGCTCATACACCATCACCAGCTTGTCAGGATCATGAAACGGGAGCGGCTCCAGCAACACCGCGCGCACAACAGTAAACAGACACGTCGTCGCTCCGATACACAGCGCCATCACCGCCACTGCCGTAATCGTGAAACCCGGCGAACGCATCAGCTTGCGCGTACTGATACGCATATCGCGCCCCAACGCTTCCAGCCATCCCCAGCTCCACACTCGTCGAGCCTCATCACGCAGCAGCGTTGGGTTCCCGAACTGCCGCATCGCTTCGCGTCGCGCATCCTCAGGCGACACCCCGCGAGCAACGCGATCCGCAATCTCCTGCTCGATGTGAAAGCGCATCTCTTCATCCAGCCGCGCAGTCTCACTGCCACGGCGAAAAAGCGTTGACAGCGTCTTCTGCAACCTACTCATCCAACGCATCGCGAAACCTCCGTTTTGCCTCGCACGAAACGCTCAACGGCTTGCAGTCGCTAGCTGTAGACGGCCAGTAGCCGCTAGCTCTCGACCACCAGATCGATCGCCGCCGAGAGTCGCGTCCACATCTCGCGTTCTCGCTCCAGTTGAGCCTTCCCCGCAGCCGTCAGCGAGTAGAAACGTGCCTGCCGCCCCGTCTCCGTTTCGCCCCACTTCGAGCGAATCCAGCCTTGCTGCTCCAGACGTTGCAGCGCCGGGTACAGCGATCCCTGCTGCACCTGCAGCACATCGTTTGAGATCTGCTCAATCCTTTTCGCTATCGCCCAGCCATGCTTCGGCTCCAGCGAAATCGTTTTGAGGATCAGCAAACCCAGCGTTCCCTGCACAAGATCGTTTGGTCGTCCCATACTATGATTATCTACACAATAGTTTTGTAGATAGTCAAGGTATTGGTACGCAGAACAGGGAAAATCGGTTCCAGAAAAATTTTCAGCAGATGTCTTTACAGGTTGAATAGCTCGCGCAGCCGCTTCGTCTGCGCCCGGCTCACTGGAATCTCCGTCTTCTTCGGATCATCCATCCTGAGCTGATAGCTCGACTTGAACCACGGCACCACTTCGCGGATGTGCTGGATGTTCACCAGGTACGACCGATGCGCCCGCCAGAACATCTCCGGGTCGAGCTGGCTCTGCAGTTCCTCAATCGTGCGGCAGTTCGAATGACCTTCGACCGTCGCGGTCACAACCGTAATCGTTCCTTCTTCAATCGAGGCGAAGCAGATCTCTTTCTGGTCCACCAGCAGCAATCGGCTCTGCGCTCGCACAACCACCTTGCTCGTCGACGCACGTGCGGCAGGCGCCTGGGCCTGCTCCTCTACCAGTTTCAGCAGAGCATCCAGCTTCGCCGATGCATCCGCACCTGCTGCCTGATGCGTTCCACTTGCCGGCTCCGCCTGAGACATCATTCTTGCCTGCGCCTTCTCGATCGTCTGCTTCACCCGCTTGCGGTCGAATGGCTTCAACAGATAGTCGACGGCATTGACCTCAAAAGCACGCACCGCATATTGATTGAAGGCCGTCGCAAAGACCACCTGCGGCATCGGCACCTTGCGGTCCAGCAGCTTCTTCAACACGCCGAAGCCATCCAGTCCAGGCATCTGCACATCCAGAAACACCACATCCGGCTTATGCGTGCGGATCAGATCCACGGCTTCGATGCCGTTCGTCCCCTGCCCCAGCACTTCCACGCCACCAGCATACTCAAGCAGGTACTGCAGCTCCTGGCGGGCCAGAGGTTCGTCATCGATGATGAGTGCTTTCAGTGACATGACCAGCAGTCAGCGCACAATAGAAATATGCGCACCACTAGTCACTATACGCTCGCAGCCTCGCTGGAGCATGGTCCTCAGCCAGATCGTGGCCGCACTGCGTGCAATAGACATCCGTGATCTGCACGCCGCGATAACAGCGGCCGCACACCGGAGCCATCTGGAACTGGCACTGCGGGCAGAAGTGGCAGTTCGAAGGAATCTCCGTCCTGCAATGCGGGCACGGATGCAACAGCGGCTGACGCAGCAGGAAGTACACCACCGCGCCAATGCCTCCCGGCATCAGCACGACAACCAGCATCCACAATCCACGCGGCATCCTGCGACGCTTCACATCGCGGCTCACATAACCCACCAGCAGGACGTAGCTCGCAAATGCCGTTCCCCACGAGTAGCCCATCAGCAACCGCATGGGCAGCATCTCGTGCCGGTGATGCGGCAACACGCCGTGGAACAGAAACTGCACCGCTGCAAACACCGCGACAGCCAAGAGGATCGACCACGCGGGAATCAGGCTCAACTGGTCTTCCGACTCCACATGGCCACCGCGTATCTCGTCGTGATCGGACTTTCGTGACCAAAGCATTGTCATTGCGCGATCTCTCTCTCAGAGCGTTTGCGCATCCGCGTAAACCACACCATGCCCAGCAACGCGCCCGACACAGGGAGGAACCACAGCAGCAGGACCATGAACTGTTCGCTCGAATCCACCGTCCCCGTCGGATTCAGCTCATACTCGGCAAGCAGCGTCCACACCGCCGTCACCAGAATCACCACCATCGCTGCGCTCACCACCATCGGAGCCACCAGGCTGCGAATATGCTTGCGCCGCAATGACATTTCTTCGGCCTTCGCCCGCACCACACGATGTGTACGATTCACCAGCGACGCACGCGCCGTCGCCGTCATCCACTCGGCCCGCGGCAGAAGATCGCTTCCCTGTTCCGGCTCCGCCTTATCGAAGGTCTCTTTCATCCCTTCGCCTCCGCAGGACGGCAGCTTCTCAGCTTCTCCAGCTGAGGCTTCAGCGAGGCCAGCCCGCGATACAGCCGCGACTTCACCGTCGACAACGGAGCACGCGTAACACCCGCGATCTCCTCCAGCGACATCTCCTCATAGAAACGCAGCACCAGCACTTCTCGATGCGAAGACTCCAGCTTCAGTAGAACCTCGCCTACCTCCGCCGAATCCTCACGCGATTGAAACTGTTCCAGCGGAGAAGGCCCTTCCGCCGTAATCTCAAACGGACGATCGTCCTCGTTCTGATCGTTCATCTCATCCAGGCTTGTCATCGTGCGCTTGCGCGACAGATCGATCACCAGGTTGCGGGCAATCGTAAACAGCCAGGTATCGAACCGTGCCTTGCCGTTGTACTGCGCGCCACGCACCAGCACCCGCATCCATGTTTCCTGGAAGAGGTCTTCGGCCACATCGCGCCGTCCCGTCAGGAACAGCAGATAACGCAGCAGCCGGTGCTGATATTGTTCGATCAGATGGTCCAGGAGAGCCGGATCCTGCCGCTTCAACCCGCGCGCAATCGCAAGGTTCTCGCTCTGCGTCAGCGTCGCCTGGGCTGCGGCTTTCACGGACATGGCTGCGGCGTTCACAGTGGTAGAGACGCCCTCTGCGCCAAAAAAGTCTCGGTTGGACGCGGTGCGCTCAAAAAAACCCCGCTTTGGCTCAGAAATCCCCACTGCGAACCCTTCAGAAGCCCGATTTTCATCCGATATCCCGAATTTTACGGCCTCCTCCGACCCTCCAGCCACTGTTTTCGGCAGGTAAACTTGAATTCATGGAAGTTCTCTATGGCCTCCACCCAGTAGAAGAGGCCCTTCGCTCCGGGACAGGACGGCTCGACCGCATAGCCATCGCGCGCGAACGCCGCGACGCCAAGCTCGAGCACCTCGCCATCCTCGCCCGCGCCGCCAACATCCGCGTCTCCCTCGAGCCCCGTGAACAACTTACGCGCCTCGCCAAGACCGACATGCATCAGGGTGTCGTCGCCTTCCTTCGCGACCGCCAGTTCCTCACCATCGAGGACCTCCTCGCCGCCAAGCCGCTCCATCAACGCCGCTTCTTCCTCGCCCTCGACGGCGTCGAAGACCCCCACAACCTCGGCGCGCTTCTCCGCACCGCCGACGGCGCGGGCGTCGACGGCATCCTCCTTCCCGAGCGCCGCAGCGCACCCATCTCCGCCACCGTCGCCAAAACCTCCGCCGGGGCCTCCGAACACGTCCGCATCGCCCGCGTCACCAATCTCGTCCGCTCGCTCGAACAGATGAAGAAGGCCAACATCTGGATCGTCGGCCTCGACGAGCGCGGCACCCCCGACTACACCGACTTCGACTTCGTCACCACCGACTGCTGCCTCGTCTTAGGCCGCGAAGGCGCAGGACTCCATGATCTGGTCAAAAAAACCTGCGATCACCTCCTCCGCATCCCCATGGCCGGACAGGTCTCCTCCCTCAATGTCTCCGTCGCCGGAGCCGTCGTCATGTACGAGGCCATGCGCCAACGCCGCGGCTCATCCGTCCAACAGGAGACCGCGCCCACCAAACCGGCAAAGAAACCAAAAGGCCTCGGCAGTATTTAAATGATTCGTTCCAGCTTCTCCATCACATCCCTGTGCCTGTTGTCCTCACTCGCAACCGCACAGCAGCAGCCCACTGCACCAGCCGAGCCGCAGGGCAAAGTCATCTTCCATCGCAGCGAAGACCCGGCAGATCAGACGCCACAGACCAACGCCGCAGTAAAACTGGCTCGCACGCCCGAAACCACCGTCGCCGCCATCTCCAACGCCGAGCGCTCTGCCATCGCCTTCACCTCGCGCGACCTCGACCTCCACATCGCCCCCGCAACCTCGAGACTCGAAGCCCGCGTCCGCTTCGCCGTCCGCAACACATCCGGCAAGCCTCTCTCCCGCCTCACCCTCCAGCTCTCCTCCACGCTTCAGTGGGACTCCATCGCAGCAGCCGCTCCCCTGCACTTTACCCAGCACACCATCGCCACCGACGCCGACCACACCGGCGAGGCCACCGAAGCCCTCGTCATCCTGCCGCAGCCGCTCGCGCCCGACGCCACACTCACCCTCACCGCGCTCTACTCCGGCACGATCCCCGCATCCGCCAAACGCCTCACTCTCATCGGCGCGCCGCCCGAGCAGGCCACCCGCACCGACTGGGATCAGATCTCCCCTGACGCCGTCGCTCTGCGCGGCTTCGGCAACGTCCTCTGGTATCCCGTCTCCGCGCCGCAGCTCTTCCTCGGCGATGGCCGCCGTCTCTTCGAGCAGATCGGCCTCTCCCGCCAGTCCGAAGAACAAAGCACGCTCCGCGCCCGCCTCACCATCGAGTACATCGGCGAGCCCCCCGTCGACGCCTTCCTCAATAACCGCCGTCAGCCCCTCGATCACGTCACCGAAGAACCCAACGCGCTCGTCGCCGACTCCCACGGCGTCGCCACCACCGACTTCGCCGCCTCTCCCATCGGCTTCCGCACACCCAGCCTCTTCATCACCTGGCACCCGACAAAGCCCACGGAGAACCAGCTTCTCTCCACCATCTCCGAGCGCCCCGAGGCCATCGCCCCTTACGCCGCAGCGTCCGACAACGTCGCTCCGCTCCTTCGCGGCTGGCTCGGAGCCGCGCCGTTGCAGCCGCTCACTCTGCTCGACCATCCCGGCCAGCCCTTCGAGGACGACTCTCTCCTCGTCCTTCCCATGACCGCCACCGACGCGCGCCAGGTCAGCTCCGCCATGACGCACTCGCTCACCCACGCCTGGTTTCGCTCCTCGCTCCCCTGGCTCAACGAAGGCGTCCCCCAGTTCATGGCACTCCTGCAAAGCGAAGCCACCGATGGCCGCGACCGCTCCCTCGCCGAGCTGCGCCAGCTCATCAATCCCCTCACCCTCATCGAGCCCGAGCCCTCCGGCCCCATTCAAAAAGCCCAGAACCGCAACGACGACGCATCCGCCTCCGCGCAGCCCCGCGTCATGCCCTGGGACCCGCGCATCCTCCCCGGCCCGCCCGAAAGCTACTCCTCTTCAAGTTCAAGCTCATCGAGCTCTTCAACGACTGAAGCACCGCTCCCGCCACCCTCCACACTTCCGCCACCCGCAGGGGACGCTGGCCAAAGCCTGCTCACGGCCCACGACGAGATCTACTACCGCGCCAAGGCCGCAGCCGTCCTCGTCATGCTGCGCTCCATCACCGGCGATCCTGCGCTCAAACAGACGCTCCAGCAATACCGCGACTACGCCCGCAAGGCCACTGCAACCAAGCCGGAAGATCCACGCACCTTCCAGCGCCTCCTCGAAGAAAACTCGCATAAAGACCTCGCCTGGCTCTTCGACGACTGGGTCTACAACGACCGCGGACTCGCCGACCTCTCCATCACCAGCGTCACGCCGCGCAGCCTCGTCAACACGGCAGGCAAACCTGCAAGCTGGCTGGTCGCCGTCGAAATCGCCAACGCCGGCAACGTCAACGTCGAGGTGCCTGTCACCGTCCGCTCCGGCACACTCACCACCACCGAGCGCGTCCGCATCGCCCCCCGCTCCACCACCTCCACCCGCATCGTCTTCGGAGGCGTCCCCGAAGAAGTCATCCTCAATGACGGAACCGTCCCCGAAACCACAGCTCCCATGCACCGCAAACAAATCCAGACCCCATGAAGCACAAGCAACATCCCTTGGTGTGGTAAGCCAGGACGCGGCCCTTGGTTAAGGACACGGCTTCAGTCAGGTCAAAATTCAACGGCCGCCAAATGGGGCAAAAACACCTGTCAAGCCCCCTTAAACCACAACTCACTCATTCCAAAGCAAATAAACACCAAAAAATCTGCCGATTCCCCCTCCCCGCTTTGCTAGACTTAAATCATCGGCAAAAGGCGATAAACGCCGCCAGTCCCAAAGGAACTTATCTCCTTTGTAATCAATATTTTTAGGGATAACCTCCCTGTTTTGAATATTTTGCCTTGTGCAAATCACGTAAATCGCTGAATCTTGGACATTTATTCAGAACATAAGAGGGGGGGAGGGGGTCGCGGTTTGCCTGCCGTCCACGCGCTCTCTTAAACTTCAGGGAATTGAAAGCGTCGAACAGTATCGTGCCTGTGCTTTGTACCAGCAAATCGTTGACCTCAGGACTGCTTCTGGCGGCTGCGCTGCTTCTCAGCTCCTTCGCCTCCGCGCAGCAGAAACCCTCCAGTTCCAGCAGTAGCTCCAGCTCAAGCAGCATGTCCTCGCCAGCCGACGACACCGATCGTCAGCCGATGCCTGCGAGGCCGCGCATCAGCCAGCCCGAAGCAACCGGCTCTGCCGTCACGCTCGAAACCAGCGAATCGCTCTTCGATCTCGCCACCGCGCTTAACGCCTGCGGTTACGACTCGGACCTCGAGGCCTCCGCTCCGATCCGCAAGCAGGTCCGCGACGAGATCACTCAGGCGCTCGCCTCAGGCAGCGCAGCCGCTCGCGATCACCGCGATGCGCTCTGCGCCTACATTCGCGACCACACGCTCAACGATCCGGGACAAAACATCGCGCAGTACATCTCGCTCTCGCTCTATCTCAATCCGCCGCCGCAGCTCACCCCTTCGGCCGGAGAAACCGAGCTTCCTCCCGACGCAACGCAGGTCGTCAACATCCTGCCGCTGCTGCGCAGCTTCTCCGAAGACGTCAACCTGCACGCTCTCTGGATCACGCACCGCAACGATTATGAGGATCTGGTCAAGCTGGTTCACGACCCGATGACCAAAGCGATCCTCAACACAAACATCTACCTGAAGATGCCCGTTTCCAGCTACGACGGACGCCGCTTCATGGTGCTGTTGGAGCCGATGCTCGCGCCAGCGACCACCAACGCGCGCATCTACGGAAACGACTACATCGTCGTCGTCTCGCCCTCCGGCTCGCCGCTCGGTCAGGTCCACATGGACCAGATTCGCCATACCTATCTGCACTACATGGTCGAGCCGCTGGTCTACGCACGAGCCAGCGCGATGGACAGGCTGCTGCCTCTCCTCAAGACCGTGCAGGACGCTCCGCTGGACTTCAACTACAAGTCCGACGTCGCCGCTCTGATCACCGAATGCCTCATCAAGGCCATCGAAGCCCACACCATGGACGTCGGTGTCCCGAAGCCACAGCGCCCCACGCAGATCAGGCAGCGCGCCGACATGATTGCCTACGACGCCAATGTCGCAGCATGGGAGAAGGAAGCCGAGGTCGTCCGCAAGAAACAGGTTGATCTCAACATGCGGCAAGGGTATGTTCTTGCCGGGTACTTTTACGACAAACTCGGGCAGATGGAAAGGGACGGCGTGAGTCTCCGCGAAGACATTGCCGAGATGGTCTATGGCATGGATGTGGACCGCGAGGTTCACGCAGCCCGCCAGATCGCCTTCCTTCCCGAAGGCAGCAACGACTTCGTCAAGCGCGCTCCGCGCCAGTTGAAAGGCATGGACCTGGCGGAGATGAAGCTGATGAAGGGCGACACCGCCGGTGCAGAAGAGATGGCCGACGACGCGCTCAAGGCCAACCCCAATGATGCGCGGGCGAACTATCTCGCAGGACGAATCGAGCTCATCCACGGCGATCCCAACGCAGCGATGGAGCACCTGAACAAAACGCTGACACTGACCAAAGATCCCCGCACGCTGGCCTGGACCCACATCTATCTTGGCCGCCTTTACGACATCGCCCGCAACCCGGACAACCCGGATCAGGAGCATCCGGAACGCCCGAAGGCCATAGCCGAGTACAAGGCAGCGCTGGCCGTTCGCGATGCACAGCCGGATACCCGCGATGCCGCTGAAAAGGGCTTGAAAGAACCTTTCCTTCTGCCGAAGAGAACGCAACCAAACGAGGACGATGAGCCTCTGGACCCCCGAGGCAAAGCCGAAAAGGAGGCTTACCGTCCGTCACCGCAACGTTGAGACTCTAACTACCTCAACGAGCGTCCAATAAGTATGTCCGGTAGAGTAAGCCGGGAGGGCCTGCATGACCAGCCGAAAAAAGTCCGCACGCAAGCAGACAAGCGAGACCCCGGCTCTCTTTGACCATGAATTTAATCGCCCCGAGCTGCTGAAGTGGGCCTTGACCCATCGCTCTCTCGCCTATGAAAGTGGGCCCGAAAGCTTGCCCGATCCAACCGCCGACAATGAACAACTGGAGTTCGTCGGCGACGCTGTACTGGGCCTGGCCGTTGCAGAAAGCCTCTTCAAACAGTTTCCAAACTCCCGCGAAGGAGAGCTGACGCGATTGCGCGCCTCGCTCGTCAGCCGCCGTCATCTCGGCGCAGTCGCCGGACGAATCGGCCTCGGCAAGCTGCTTCGCCTGGGACGCGGCGAAGAACAAAGCGGTGGACGCCAGAAACCTGCCCTGCTGGCCAATGCCCTCGAGGCCGTCATTGCAGCTCTTTATCTCGACGGAGGACTGGAAGCAGCGCGGAGTTTTATCGAGCGCTACATCATCGAGCCTTCGCTGCCGGAGCTGCACGGAGCCCTGCGTTCGGGAAACACCTTCAGCGGTGCCATTGGCGACCACAAGTCGGCCCTGCAGGAGCATCTGCAAGCGCTTGGAGCCGGACAGCCCCAGTATGTGCTCAAGGCGCAGACAGGCCCGGACCACCAGAAGCTCTTCCGCGTCGAGGTCCGCATCCCGGACGGCGAGGGAGGTACCCGTGCTCTTGGCGAATCGGAAGGGACAACCAAGAAACAGGCACAGCAGCAAGCAGCTAGAATCGCCGTGGAACGTTTGCTGTCCGAATCGCGTTCTGAGAAACAGAGCCACGGCGAGACACCGCCCGCGGCTCCACGCAAGATGGCCGCTATGGGAGCAGCACGATGAGTGGACCTGTGACCAGCCCGGAGATCGTCACCGCGCCGTCACAGGACACTGCTCCGCCCGCCTCCACGCAAATTACGCCATCTACCGCGCCCAAAACGATTCCACACTTTCACCAGCGGCACGGATTTCTGCCCGCCGTTCAATCGCTGACCAGCATCATCGTCGTCGCGGTCTTTATCGTCACATTTGCTGTGCAGCCGTTTCGCATTCCCTCAGGCTCCATGGAGCCGACACTGCTGATCGGCGACTTTCTACTGGTAGACAAGCAGGTAGCTGACTCCAGCCCGCTGCTGCCTGCGACACGAATCCATCGCGGCGACATCGTCATCTTCCATTATCCGGTCGATCCGTCGATACATCTGGTCAAGCGTGTCGTCGGCGTTCCCGGCGATCACGTTCGTCTGCGCGGCGGCCATGTGCTGATCAACGGCCGCAATATCGACGAGCCATACGCGGTGTACAGGCCTTCGGCTCCGGACAACTTCCGCGACAACTTCCCGAGGCTGGAGAGTGCCGATCCGGAGATCGACTCACGCTGGTGGGTGCGAATGCGGCGACTGGTCGACAATGGCGAGCTGATCGTGCCGACGGGAGATTATTTCGTGCTTGGCGACAACCGCAACGACAGCGAGGACAGCCGTTACTGGGGATTTGTACCCGAGGAAAACATCGTCGGCAAGCCATTGCTGATCTACTTTTCTTTGCGACAGAACGCCGACGATACCCGCGTTGCGGCAGCCCTTCCCCGCAGCGGAGAGTTGGCGACGGGATTGTTCGGTTTTGCCCGCTGGGACAGGATTCTGCGCGTCATCCGGTGAAGCGCCGACGGTTTTCCGGGAAACCCTGAGGCTTCAGCGCTACACTGACAAGAGGCAGTTTGCGGAGAGATGTATCGATGAAGACGATGGAAACGGTTCAGAACGAAGAAGCTTCCGTACAGCCAGAAAAGACAGAGCATCAGGAGACTCCGCTGGAGTCGCTGGCGTCGATCGCCAGTGTGCTTGCTGTCGGGCTGTTCGTGATGACGTTCATCTTCCAGAACTTCGAGATTCCTTCGGCCTCGATGGTGAAGACGCTGCTGATCGGCGATCACGTGCTGGTCGATCGCGTCTCGCTGGCTCCTCCTGCGAAATGGGCTCCCTTCACCTTTTACCGGGACGTTCGCCGCGGCGACATCATCGTCTTCCTGAAGCCGGGCGAACCGGACCTCTTCCTCGTGAAGCGCGCCATCGGTATTCCCGGCGATCGCATTCATCTGAGGAACGGTGTTGTGTACCTGAATGGAGTCGCGCAAAACGAGCCTTACGCTGCGATGCCCGCCTCCGACGGCAATCCGCAGCATGAGTATCAGCCATACCGTGACGACTTCCCCAGCATTCCGCCGGACCCGATGTATCAGGTAACGGCGAGCTGGCAATACGAGCTGCCAACACACATTCAGGGCGATGACCTGGTCGTCCCACCGGGCAAGATCTTTGCGATGGGGGACAACCGGCCCGACTCGCTGGACGGACGCTTCTGGGGCTTTGTGCCGCGGGAGAATATCGTTGGGCGACCCATGTTTGTCTACTGGTCGTTTGAGACACCTGCCGACCAGATCAACAAGCAGACGATCGGAGAGCGGCTGGCATTTATGAGCCACATTCTGATTCATATCTTCGACGAGACGCGCTGGAAGCGTACCTTCCATGTCGTCCGGTAACGAAGCATTCCAGATTTTCCGAATCGAATAACGATGCAGCAGATCGATCCCACTGACGCAGAGACTCATAAGGACAATGACACCCTCAGGCAGCGCAGAGGCTCGCGAAGTCATCTGCGTCGCTTCGGGCTGATCTGTGCGACGATCGCCGTCGCCCTGAGCCTTGTGCTGCTTCCTCCGCTCATCAACATCAGCCGGTATCAGCGGCGGATTGTAACGAGCATCAGCGGCAGCCTAGGCAGGCCGGTGCATCTGGATCGCGTCTCTATCAGCCTGCTTCCGCTGCCGGGGTTTGATATCGAGAATCTGGTGGTGGATGAAGATCCGGCATTCGGTTACGAGCCGATCATCCGCGCCAATAAGGTTCATGCGACGGTACGGCTCTCGTCGCTGTGGCGCCGACGCGTTGAGTTTTCGACGATCAGCTTTACGGAGCCAAGCGTGAATCTGGTCTCCTCGGCTGCGGGCAAGTGGAACATCGAGGGAATTCTGCTCCAGGCCTCACACATCGATACAGCTCCCACCGCGCAGGCGAAGGCCGGTCCGGCACCACGCTTCCCATACATTGAAGCAACCGGAGCCCGCATCAACTTCAAGGAGCAGCAGGAGAAGAAACCGTTCTCGCTGATCGAATCGCAGTTCGCGCTCTGGTCGCCGGATCCAAATCAGTGGAGGCTGCGGCTGCGTGCCAAACCCTCACGCACGGATTCGAACGCCTCGGACACCGGAACGATTGAGATGGAGACAACGCTGGGACGTGGTGAGACGCTGGCAGGCATTCCGATCAATCTTGAAGGACAGTGGCGCGATGCTCCGTTAGGCGAGGCCAGTCGCGTACTCACGGGCCATGACGCGGGATGGCGCGGTAACCTGGTGCTCTCTGCCAACATTCGCGGCACGGTGGGCGAAAGTGCCGTCACCAGCCGCCTGCATCTGATTGGCGCGCGCCGGGCAGACTTCGTGCCGCAACAACCGCTCTCCGCAGAGGTTGAGTGCTTTGCGACGGCCACCGCGATCTTCCACAGCTTTCAGGATGTGCGCTGTTCCTGGCCGCCGAATGGAAATGGTCCGACGATGGCTCTGACTGGGGAGGTTCCGAACATCCGGCGATTGGAAGATGCCTCCGTTCAGATCGGGACATCCGGTATTCCTGCAGCAACCTTGTTGAACTGGGCGCGGGTTGTTACGCCGGGTATCGCCGATGGCGTCGAGGCGACGGGGAACCTGGTTGGCAGCCTGACGTACGATGGTGCGGCGACACATCATTGGACAGGTAAACTGACGCTTCACGACGCTGGCCTGACAACTACGGAGACAGGAGCAGCCTCCCTTGTCTCGGGAGATGTCCTGCTGCAGACGCCGCAGACGACCATTCCCGATACGCGGCATCGGCGCAATGTTTCTGCTCCTACGCCAGCTCAGGATGGATTCGCGCTTTCAATAACTGGCCTTCAGTTGGGTGGACACGACGCAGGCGTTCTCACAGGTCAACTCAATCCAACGGCATACACGTTGCGCCTGCAGGGGACGGCAACAGAGGATCGGCTAAGCCAGTTGGCGCATGCCTTCCCCGCGACAGCTGGAGATCTGATCGAAGCGGCTGGGACTGGTCATGCATCCGGTCCTTTCCGGGTTGACCTCACTTCATCTCACGCGTGGGGTGAGCCGCAGCTATGGCATGACACGGCTGCACGGCAGGCACAGACATCTGCGCCCGCAAAGAAAGCACGATAAAAAAGCACTATCCGCGAACGGAGATTCCGGAGTAGGTGAGCACGACTCGTCCGCGTACCGGGGTACCAAAGACACGTGCAGGCTCGAAAACACTCAGCGTCAACTGATCGATGATCTGTGACCGCACAGATGCATCTTCCGGACCAGAGACGATCTTGTAGTCATAAACGCGTCCCTGATCGTTCACCAGAGCATCGACGACAATCACCGTATCGTTGCCCGTGACGATGGGCCGAGGCGAGGCTGAATAAAGGTACCGCGGCGTGCTCATCGCGCCCATCAGAGGCTCGTCATTCGCCATCACAGGTGCAGGGGCTGCAACTGCTCCCAGCAAAAGCATGATGCCGCCGACTAGAGCGACGGAGCTAGCCAGCCCCGCGGAGACCTGAACCACCAACGGACGAAACGCGTTCTCCCATTTGAGCGCGAGCTTGTCGCGCCAGCTCGAACGAGCTTCTGCAACCTCATGCGAGATAGCCACGCGGAGACGCATTCCCATATCTGCAGGTGCTTTGGCCGGCCCAAGCATAGCAAGCGAGTGCTGCATCCGCTTGAGGGATTCAAACTCACTTCGGCAGTTCTCACAGGTCTCCAGATGTCGCGCAATGGACTGCATCTGTCTGCCGTCAACGGCACCATCCAGATAAGCCGAGAAGGAGGACTGAATTTTGCTGCAGCCAGGGGAGATCATCGCGTCACCGTCTCCGGGGCGAACGAGGACCCGGACCTATGGTTGGATGAGACAGTTGCTGTGGAAGTATCAGAATTTCCGGCGACCATTTCAGAAATCAGCAAGGCACGCAACGCGGCGCGACCGCGAGTTAGTCTCGATTTGACGGTACCGATATGAACGTTCAGAATCTCGGCTATCTCTTCATAAGAGAATCCTTCGATCTCACGTAACACGACGACCGTGCGGAATGCTTCGGGAAGCTGGCGAAGTGCAAGCTCCACCCGGTGGCGCAACTCGGCTTGAGCCGCATGGTCAAAAGGAGAAACGCCTGAATCGGCAAGCGTAGCGGCCAATGGAACGCCGTCATCGGAGGCTGAGCGGTCCATAGGAGCATCGATCGTAAGCTCCTGCTTTTTGTGCCGCGACCACCAGCGCCGCTGATTCGAAGCTTCATGTAAGGCAATGCGGTAGAGCCAGGTTCGCAGGCTGGATTCACCGTGAAATCCGCGAATACTGCGAAAGACCTTAATAAAGACTTCCTGCGTAATATCTGCAGCGTCGCCAGGATCGGTAAGGCTACGTGCAATCAGCGAGTAGAGCGGCTGATGATACTGCGCGATCAGGATGCCAAAGGCCTCCTCGCTGCCGGCCTTCAGATCGGCGACGAGCGCTGCCTCTTCCGTCGTAATTCCTATCGCGCTGGCCAGATTTCCCACGAACGTGCCCGCCTGCATACCGGGTGACCTCTACACTACGACTTTTGCGCTACCTGTGGCAAACATGCATCACCAACAATGCAAGCGAGGAACAACGCCGCCGGCGGCCGAGTGCTCGCTTCACTCTATCTGCTTTAGACACCAGTAGGTTGGCCAATGTTCCCAAAGGTTTGACGAATCGCCCATCGTGCATGAAAATAGATAGAGTCCTTCCTGAGAGTGGGCCTGTGGCGCAGATGGGAGCGCGCTTCCATGGCATGGAAGAGGTCATCGGTTCGATCCCGATCAGGTCCACCAATTATTTCAACAACATAGCGGACTCCCCAAAAACAGTTTGGTAGCAAATTTCAATTTGCCGCGTTGCTCAAGCGTGCCGGTCATCGTTCGCCTCCCTTCTGAAGCGCGTCGCGCTTCAAGTTCATCGCCAACAATTTTTCGCCCCCGCTAATTCACCAGCGCGGATGCTGTCGTTACCGTCTGCGGGCCTACCTTGCCGGCCAGCTTCTTCATCGTGCCTTTCGAGCTCGTCGTGGATGGAGTCGACAGTCGCGCGTACTCCCTCCGCAATCTCCTGCATATAGATGTCGGTCGTGGTTGCGACACGGGTGTGCTGCATCACGCCCTGAACATCCCTTGCCCTTCCTCTGGGCCAGCGTCGCGATGGTGCGACGGATGACCTGGAAGTTGAGCTTCGGTAAGCCGAGATCCTCAGCCAGCTTGTGCAGAACCCGCTTGCGATAGTTGCTCGGGGCCATGAACGAACCGAACCGGCCAGGGAAGATGAACGCCTCCGAGTCGGATGGCGGCAATCCATATCTGTCCTTGTTCTTGCCTCGTTCGATGACTTCCGTAAGGCGCTTGCTGCCAATCGAGCACAGTTCTTCCTCGACTTGCCTACGGGTCCGTTTTACGGTTTCAACAGACCGAGCTTGAGCCTTCACAGGGAATCATTGAGAAATGGTGGCGTCAAGGAATGATGGGCAGCCCCTCGCCCATTACGAGGGCATCAAGGCTTTTTTCTAAGACAGACCAGACGGACGACCTGAAGGCGATCACGGTTCCGCCCCTCGTGCTGCAGGGCGACGATGACCAGGTGGTCCTATACAAGGATGCGTCATTGCTACAGGCCAAGCTGCTCAAGCATGGCACGCTCAAGGTCTATCCAGTATATCCGCATGGCTTGATGACCACTCATGCCGATGTGATCAACGCAGAAATCCTCGCATTCATCCGAAGCTAACTCCAGCGGGGTTGCACGATGAGGCCCTGCTCCCGCGGCTCGGCGCTAGCGGCTGAAGTTCGCGGCAGAAGAGCAGACTGGGAAGGCACCGCAGTCCATAGCAAGAGTCGCAAAGAAAGCGGCCTAGCAAACGATACATCGAGGGGCGGCAGTTCGCCACCCCTCGATTTGCTGCTCAACAACACGCAGGGAGAACCCGTACTGGTTTCTCCCTGCACCCTCATCCCGCTGCCAGCCTCCTATTGCCGGCCACGCGGCAGGAGTCGAGTTCCTCCTCCTGCACCTTCCCCTGATGGGAACCACACCCGGGCCGGACTTTTATCGTCCGCCCTCCGCGGCCAGTGCAATGAGGTCGGCCACCGCCTCTGGTTGTGAAACGTAGATCGCGTGGCTACCCTTCGCCTCGGCGACAGTGGCTCCAGCGCGTTTCGCCAGGAAGCGCTGTGCGTCGGGAGGAATCATCTTGTCGTCGGTCGCGATAAGGTACCAGGTCGGCTTGTTCTTCCACGAAGCATTGCTGACTGCGCCATTGAGAGCCTCCAGTCCCCACGGCACCTGAGAAGCGCCCATGAAGTCAGCCAAGCCGGGTTCGACATCGGCGGCGAAGGAAGCCGCGAACTTTTTGGGGTCGAGGAGGAGGAAGCCGTCCTGCGGCGGCATGATCGGAGGCACGGGAGCGCCCGGAGCCGGGTCCTTGATCAGCGTGCCGACGGACTCGCCATTATCCAGAGCAAAGGCTGTGATGTAAGCTAGGGCCGCCACCTTCGGGTTGTTGCCGGCTTCGGTGATGACTGCGCCACCGTAGGAGTGGCCTACAAGAACGACCGGGCCGTCCTGTGCATTGATGATGCGGTTGGTTACGGCGACATCGTCGGCGAGCGAGATGGTGGGGTTCTGCACGATGGAAACGTTGAAGCCCTTGTTCTTCAGGATCGCGTACACGCTCTCCCAGCCCGAACCGTCCACGAAACCGCCATGCACCAACACGATGTTGTTTACCTTTGAGCTCTTCATTGTCCGTCTCCTTTTTGCAGTTGGCCTTCTGGCCTCTGACAAGTACGGTTGTACGTCTGTCTGCTTTCGAAGAGAAGTTCGTAATTTTTACAATTTATTGATAGATTCTCAATAATGGAATTCACCTCACGGCAGCTGCGGGCGTTTCATCTCGTCGCTGAGTATCGCAACTTCACGCGGGCTGCGGAGGCGCTCTTTCTTACGCCGTCAGGGTTGAGCGTGCTGGTGCGCGAGTTGGAGCGTCAGATTGGATTTCGGTTGTTCGATCGCACGACACGCCAGGTGGTGTTGACGGCGCAGGGCGGTGAACTTCTTGAGATCACGCGACCGGCGCTCCACATGCTCGATGACGGGATGTCTCGTATCGAACAGGCCACGAAGCGAAAGAACCGGCGCATCACCGTTGGGACAACTCCCTGGATTGCGGCTCATGTACTTCCCACAGCGATCCGGGAGTTTCGTGATCGGCATCCCGGGCTAGAGATTCACCTGTTCGATGGCGCCCTGAGCGTGCTGGCAAAGCGGGTTGAGGCCAACAAGCTGGACTTTGCGCTGGGCATCTTTGACCGCATTCTTGGAATGCGGCGTGTACCCTTCTTTCGCTTCTCGCTCATGCTTGCGCGGCCAGACGATGGCAGGCCTGTTCGCTCGCAAGCCAACTCATGGAAAGACCTGGAAGGAGAGACTCTGATCTCGGTGACGAAGGACTATCCCTACGAACAGCTCTCGCGGAAGCAACTGGAGAAAATGGGTATCACCTGTACACGCGGCCAGACGGTGAATGGATTGGATACGCAGCTTGGATTAGTGGAAGCAGGCTTGGGGGTCGCGGTCATTCCATCCTTTGGTGTGATGGCTACACGCAATCGCAAGGTGAGGGTGACCAAGCTTGAGCCGGAAGTGGCCCTGGATTTTTACGAGATCAGCAACCGCGGAAGGAAGCTGCCGCCCGAGGCGACAGAGTTTGCTGCGTTTCTGAAAGCGTTTCTTGCTCGGAAAGTCGGCGAACAACAATGACCGTTGGCAAACCGGTTGCTGCAGTTTGATCGGCTCTTCTGAATGAGAATGGGAGTGTAATATCAGCATTTGTTAGGGTGGTGGTGCAGCATGGCCGTAAATCTGCAATGGGATGCCGACCGGTTCCACGACATAAATGGTGACGGTGCTTCTGGTGAACAAGCGTCGATCGAAGCACAACTGCGAACCACGGCCAATCTGATTCCGGGGCACGTATGGTATGCAAATCCTGCCGGTGCGCTCGTCTTCGTGAATGTGCGGATTGCCGATTACCTCGGGCTGCCGAATGACCATCCTCTTCGTTTTGGAATCGACCTCGGCGCAGAGTGGGATTCCCACATTCACATGCTGCACCCAGAGGATCACGAAGAGACACGCAGAGTCTGGTCTACTTGCCTGCGCACTGGTAATGGCGGAGAGGTCGCCTTTCGAGTTCGTAGTGGTGAAGGGGGGTACAGGTGGTTCCTGAGTCGAGCCGACCCCCTGCGAACGAGCGATGGGACGCTGGTATGTTGGGTCGGGATTAATCTCGATATTGAAGAACGCAAGCAGGCAGAGTTCTACCTCGCTGAGGGACAGCGCCTTGCACACACGGGCAGCTGGGCATTCAGCGCTGCCGGCTTCGACTACTGGTCTTTGGAGTTGTTTCGAATTCACGGGCTCGACCCAAGCGGCAACGCGCCAACAAAAGAACAGTATTTGGCCCTGGTGCATCCGGAAGATCGGGAATTTGTGGAGCAACAGATTCAGGAAATGTTGACGTCCCATCGAACATTTGACTTCACGAAGCGAATCGTGCGGTCGGACGGACAGATTCGAAGCGTCCGCTGCGTGGGTGCCCCCTCTATCGAGAACGGCAAACTAAAACAAATCGTTGGCATCGCCATAGATGTTACGGAGCACGAGATTTTGACGCAGGAACTCCAGCGTCGTGAAATGCACCTGGCCGAAGCCCAAGCACTCAGTCACACAGGCAGCTTCGGGTGGAACGTTTCTACGGACGAGCACTTCTGGTCCGACGAGACTTTTCGAATATTCGAATTTCCTCGTTCCTGCAATATCACATTGCCAATGATCTTGGAGCGGGTTCATCCGCAGGATAGGCTTCTCGCACAAACCGTCATTGAGCGTGCCTCTAAGACTGGCGAAGATTTTGAGCACGAGTATCGACTGCTCATGCCAAACGGTGTGACCAAGCACATCCAAGTGCGGTCTCATGCATTGGGTCAGCCATCGACCGGCATCGAGTTTGTTGGAGCTGTGAGTGACATCACTGAGCGAAGGGAGGCGGAACAGAGGCTTCAGCAACAGGAAACGGAGCTCCGGCAGATGCTGGACTTCGCTCCTCAGCTAGTTGCCGTATATGGGCCAAAACGTGAACGCCTTTATGCCAACCGTATCGCACTTGATTACGCGGGCATTTGTCTCGAGGAGTGGCAGCGGACAACTCAGCGTTTTGCATTCGTTCATCCAGACGACCGTGCCCGAGAAGAGGATTATTTTAATCGTGCTCTCTCTGCAGGATCGAGCTTCGAGTTGGAGTTACGTCTGCGCGGGGCGGACGGAACATACCGCTGGTTTCTGGCTCGTTCAAATCCCGTTCGCGACGACGAAGGCCAAGTCAGACGTTGGTATGTCACGTGTACGGATATTGAGGAACGCAAACGAGCTGAAGAGAACCTCAAACGAGAAAATTTCGCTTTGCGTGAAGAGCTTAACCAAGCGTCAATGTTCGAGGAGATCGTCGGGTCATCGGAGCCTCTGCGCAAGGTGCTTTCCCAGGTCAGCAAAGTCGCGCTCTCAGACTCTACGGTTCTCATCCTGGGTCAAACGGGTACGGGGAAAGAGTTGATCGCCCGCGCCATCCACAAGCGTTCAAAGCGAGCGGGGCGGCCGTTCATCGGTGTAAATTGCGCTGCGATCCCAACGTCGCTGGCTGCTTCTGAGCTCTTCGGGCACGAAAAGGGATCATTTACGGGGGCCACGCAACACCGTTTGGGACGGTTTGAAGCCGCGAATGGTGGAACCATTTTCCTCGACGAAGTCGGGGATCTGCCTCCAGATATTCAAATCGCATTATTGCGAGTGCTGCAAGAACGGGAGATCGAACGTGTTGGAAGCGATAAACCTGTTCCCGTAGACGTTCGAGTCTTGGCTGCAACACATCGTGATCTCGATAACCTCGTAAGCCAGGGCAAGTTTCGCCAGGACCTTCTGTACAGGCTGAATGTTGTTCCAATCTCGATGCCCTCACTACGCGAGCGAGCAACCGATATTCCTATTCTTGTCGAATACTTCATTGCCCGATTTGGAAAGAAGATGGGGAAGAAGTTTCAGACCATCGAGAAGAAAACTCTGAAGATAATGCGAGAGTACGAGTGGCCTGGGAACGTCCGTGAATTGCAGAATGTGATTGAACGTGCAGTTACTTTGAGCGAGTCTGATACGTTTGCGGTGGACGAATCGTGGCTCAAGCGAGGGCCGTCCGAAGTTCCTCCTGCGAGCGTAGCCCTTAACGGTGTCTTGCTGGCGCACGAGAAGGAAGTGATTGAAGCGGCACTCGCGCGAAGTCACGGTCGGATATCAGGACCAACTGGCGCCGCCACGAAACTAGGTATCCCCGATTCGACACTGGAAGCAAAGATCAAGCGCTTGGGAATCGACAAATATCGCTTTAAATCCCATATAGGCTGATCTTACCGTCCAGGTACTTGCAGACATCCCCTTCGCGTTTTAGCCACCAAACGGGAAATCCCGAAAAACCGAGACTCAAGCTGACTCTAAGTCATTGGTGCCAAATAAATTGTGAATGGCCTCTTCGTTGCATCTCACACTTCGGGAGTTGGGGACCGCATCGTTGGTCTGATAGCTGCTTGCGCCGATTCCGACCCGTCATAGTCGGCTTGCCCACGGCCTATGTAACCGCTGTCTCGCAGTATTCCATTCAGCTGAGAGGAGGCATTGTGAGCGTTCCGGTTTCCATTTTGTCGTTCAAAGATCAGTTGGACGTGGCGGAGCATGAGCTTTCGGCATTCTTCATAGCTGTGGAGGCCTTGTTCGGTTCAGAGCAGGCGAAGCTTTCAGCAGAAGATTGGCTGGATGCGGCTGAGAACATGCTTGATCTACATCAGCCGACTGGTCGTGACTGGCGCACGATCACGATTGGTGCATCTTCACGGCTCGCACGCCGAATGGCGGCATAGTTTCAGTCGGCGGTCACACCAGCGGACTTGGTGACCAAACAATGACGTTGAAAATCAGACGGACTCGCGAAAAACACGGAATGACAATTTATTTGTCAGGCGAGCTTCGATGTTCGCACCTCGCTGATTTGCGCGCCGAAATCGATAGGGCAGGACAACCGGAAAGTTTGGATCTGCATGAAGTTAACGTTGTCGATATCGATGGAGTTCGCCTACTGAATGAGTTCCAAGCGCAAGGCATTCAAGTTGTGAACTGCTCTCCGTACATTCGCGAGTGGATGCTTCAAGAAAAACGAATTTGTCGAGACGAGAAATAGCGACTCCGTTACTCCGACGGGGTAGATGGCCTAGGCCTGTCTAGCGGCTTTATGCGGCTGTCGCCCTCATCATCCCGGCGTCTTTCCCCCATTCATTGCGAATTCACGAAAATCGGGGATAGGTCGTGTTTGCTAACACATAGAAAACACGATGGATGCGAGTGGTCTCATTCGTGCAATCCAATAGCCGTCTAGTGCGCGAGACCAATCTGTTTCTGGAGACGACTTGATTATGAGTGAGCTACAAACCGATGTAAAAACGTACAGCTATTTTGCCGACAATCAGTGGAGGAAGGCCGAGAACGACAAGACCTTCGAAGTTCATGAGCCGTATAGCGGAAAGCTCTTTGCTCGCGTGGCGGCAGCATCGCGTGCAGACGCTCGCGCTGCCGTGGATGCCGCAGCTAAGACGTTTCCTGCATGGGCCGAATCCGCGCCGGCTGAAAGAGCCCGTCTGTTTTTAAAGGCATCCGATATCGTCAAGCGTCGGCGGACTGAGATTGCTGAGATTCTCGCTCGTGAAACCGGGTCAACCATCTCATTCTCCACGTTCCAGATGGATCTGGTTGCGGCGACTCTGCAGCAGGTTGCCGGCTGGGTTTATCTGCCCAAGGGAGAGGTTCTGGAAACAAATCAACCCGGCACTCATTCGATTGGTTTACGGCGGCCATTGGGTGTTTGCGCAAGCTTCACTCCGTGGAATGGCGCCAACATCCTCTCGTGGCGTGCGGTCATATCGCCTGTGGCGGCTGGAAATACAGTTGTTGTGAAGCCATCAGAATTCGCTCCGGTTTCTGCCGGAATCATGCTCGCCGAAGTTGCAGAAGAAGCCGGATTCCCAGCGGGAGTAATTAACGTCGTCACGCATGCGCCGGGAGCCGCCGGTCCTATTGCAGACGAGTTTTTCAATCGTCCCGAAGTTCGGATTATCAATCTGATTGGCGGAGTGAAGACGGCTCGCATGCTCTCGGAACGTGCGGGTCGCACATTGAAGCGGACAGTGATGGAGCTTGGCGGGTTCAACCCGTTGATCATTCTGGACGATGTGGACATGGACTATGCCGTCCGCACTGCAACGTTCGGATCATTCTTTCATCAAGGTCAGATTTGCTTGAATACCCGTCGCATCATTATTCAACGCAAGATCTACGAGAAATTCCTTCCGAAGTTTGTTGCTAGGACCAACGGCCTGACGAGCGGCGATCCCCTTGACCATAAAACAATCATTGGCCCAATCATCACTCGGGACGCCTTGAAGATGATCGATGACCGCGTCAAGGATGCAGTTGCCAGAGGCGCGAAGATTCACTCTGGCGGTAGGAGCGAAGGGCAGATCTACCTCCCAACAATTCTGACAGACGTTCCTTTGGATGCTTCCATAGCCAACGAAGAAACGTTCGGGCCCGTCGTCATTGTGGAAGCCGTAGATACGGCGGAAGACGCCATTGCTGCTGCAAATCGCACGATGTACGGCCTCACGTCTTCCATTCTTTCGGGCGACACGTACAAGGCATTTGAGATGGCGCCAAAGATTCTTGCTGGAATCGTGAACGTGAATTCGCCAACCGTCAACGACGAGATTCACGCGCCGATGGGCGGTGTGCGCGACAGCGGCTGGGGACGCACGGGACCTCGCAGCTTAGAGGATTTCAGCGATCTGATTTGGATTAACTCTCACAGTGGTCAGCGCCAGTATCCCTTCTAAGCGCAACACCGGCACTCGATAAACAGTAGCACTCTTGGGAGCACTCAAATGATCAATGCACGCAATGAAGCGCAGCAATTTCTCCTCGACCAAGTAGCGACGGGACGTCTCGATCGTCGTAAGTTTCTCTCCCTCGCAGGTGGTTTTGCTGGTTCCACTATGCTTGCTTCGTCCTTGGTCGAGCATGCCTTCGCTGCGGGGCAAAATCAGCGTGAAAACCAGGCCGCGCTTCGGGCCAGCTACGACTACATCGTGGTGGGCTCGGGTGCAGCCGGATCGATCGTGGCCGCCGAATTATCCGCCTCCGGCGCGCAGGTGCTCATTGTGGAATCCGGAGGGCCGGATGATGCGCCGACCATTATGAACCCAAGCATCTGGTTCTATAACGTCGGTGGCGCGCTCGATTACCACCTTCCTCTCGCGCCGTTGCCCCAGTTGAACAATCGTAAGTTCAACATGGCGCTCGGTCATGTGCTCGGTGGTGGAACAAGCATCAATGCTATGGTTTGGGCGCGAGGTCTGCAGCGTGATTATGACGGCTGGGCAAGGAGCGGCGCCAAGGGCTGGTCGTTCAAAGAGGTTCTTCCCATCTTCAAGAGTCAGGAAGATTGGGAAGGTGGTGCGAACGAGTGGAGGGGCGCGGGAGGCCCAGTCCATATTCGAAGGCCGGAAGATCCTCATCCAACGGCGCCTGCGTTCCTTGAGGCTGCCCGGCAGATGGGTATGCCGATTCATGAGGATGTGAACGGACCTCAGCTCCCCGGTGCCGGATATATCAATATGAATATTTCCGCTGATGGCACAAGAGTGAGCGCGGCTCGCGCGTTCCTCCGTCCAGCCCTTTCGCGGCCGAACTTGACCCTGCTCCTGAACAGCAATGCAATCAAGTTGAACTTCAAGGGCAGGAGTTGTGTCGGAATCAAATTGTTTACTGCGGGCAGTGTCAAAGACATCTCTGTTACGAAAGAGGTGATCGTCGCAGCCGGTGGTATACACAGTTCGAAGCTTCTGATGCTGTCAGGAATCGGCGATCGTGCTGCTCTTCAAAAACTTGGCATAGATATTGTTGAGCACCTGCCAGGTGTCGGCCAAAACCTCCAAGATCATGTGCTCGTATCCGGCGTGGTGTTCAAGTACAAAGGCAAGATGCCGGATCGCCCTGCGGACAGTAACGCAGTCGAAGCCGAAGTCTATCTATCGAGTGGTGTCTCTGCGGAAGGGACAGACATCAATCTCGTCCTCGAACAGCTCCCTGCTGTGACCCCGGAGTCTGCTGCACGCTTCGGCGCTCCGCCGGCTGATGCATTCACCATCGCTCCTGCGTTAGTGCAACCGACTAGCAGAGGCTCAGTAAAACTGGCGAGTGCAAACTGGCAGGACGCCGCCATCGTAGATGGCAACTACCTCGGGACGGAGCAGGATCTTGCAGCGATCATGAAGGCCATTGAAGCGGCTCGCGAGCTTGGCAGGCAAACCGCTTTCGACAGCGTCCGTGAAAGCGAGCTCATTCCTGGTCCAAAAGCGACATCCGACGATATTCGAGACCTTGCTCGAACCGGTTCTGCGAGCTTTGGTCATGCAGTCGGCACCTGCAAGATGGGAACCGACAAGCTCGCCGTAGTTGATTCGGAGCTTCGCGTCCACGGAATTCGTGGCCTGCGGGTCGTTGATTCTTCGGTCATACCTCGGATCACTACCGCACCCACAAATGCACCGACACAGATGGTTGCTGGGAAAGCCGCCAAGATGATTCTCGCTGCGTCGTCGAAGACCGCGTGAATGCAGACGCTTTAGAAACCTCTCAGAAGCAATAAGGCCGACATGAATCTGACAATCGATACGCATCACCACTTGCTTCCAGATTTCTTCTACGAGGAGACAAACGACGTTCATGCCCCTGTAGGAGGGCTGGCCCCAATGGCGTGGACAAAGGAGACATCGCTCTCATTCATGGATGATGCCGGGATCGACATTGCGGTCTTGTCCATCAGTACGCCGGGGGTACATGTAGGTGATGGGCAAAAGGCCAAGAGGCTCGCAAGGAGATGCAACGAGTTCCTAGCTGAGCTCATCCACCAGAGGCCGGATCGCTTCGCCGGTTTTGCTTGCCTTCCATTGCCCGATGTCGACAGCTCTCTGGAAGAACTTACCTACGCACTAGACGAACTTGGTCTGGACGGCGTCGTTGCCTTCACAAATGCCAATGGCGTTTATCTGGGAGACCCCAGACTCGATCCGGTGTTTCAGGAGCTCGAACGCCGCAAGTGTGTTGTCTATATCCATCCGAATGCGTCTCCCGATCCGGCTGCGCATGCGCTTGGCCTGCCCGACAATCTGATTGACTTCACGACAGACACAAATCGCGTTGTTGCGCAAATGCACTACACGAACCGATTCGCGCGAACCCCTAGCGTGCGATACATCTTCTCCCACGCTGGCGGATCGATACCGTACATGGCGGCGCGCTTCGCCATCATTGACGAAATGGGGTTCGTCCCGGGGGGCGATGAACGAGGAACGGCAGCTGATATGTTTCGGCGCATGTATTGGGACACAGCACTTTCGGCCAGCGATCCGGTGCTCCGCATGCTGCGCGACGTAGTGGGAATCGACCACGTTTTGTATGGCACGGATTTTCCGTATCTTCGGCGGGATCTGGCTGTTGGCTCAAAGCAACGGATATTGGAGAGCTCCGTGCTGAGTGATCGGGATAGACACACCATTCTCGGACGCAATGCTACGCACCTTTTTCCGCGCTTGAGTTCCGTCATTCGCAAGATGTGATAGCGAATTAGGCAAAGAATGCAACCTAACCTTCCCATGGAGACCGGGTGCAAGATGTCTCTGCGTGATCTGAACCATCTGCAGGTCGTAAATCATGGAGCCAACCAAAGTTTGTACAGACAGAACAGAGAGGATTTCCTATGAACAACGAACAGATCATTCGCAAAGCATATGAACTGGCCGAAAAGAAGGATGTCGAGGGTTGGGTCGAATGCTTCACACCCGATGGAACATTCACCGACAATTCGATCGGATTTACCTACCGTGGGCCCGTTGGCCCGACGGGCTTAGGCAAGACAGTTGAGGTCTATGCGAAGGCATTTCCGGACATGCATCGTGATTTGTACCGCTTCTTCAGTGTTGGTGACGTCGTCATCGTGGAGCTCGCCTTGCAGGGTACGCACAAAGGGCCTCTACAGACCCCTATGGGAACCCTTCCGCCAACGGGCAAGCGAATGGATGCACCCTGCTGTGACGTCTTCCGTCTTGTAAACGGCAAGATCCAGTCGTTCAACTGCTACCCCTCGGGAACGGTGATCTTCGCGCAGCTCGGCGTGCTCTCGAATATCGAAGCCGCCGTCGCTCACTCATAGGTGGCACGCTTCGGATACAGCTACCGTGGGCTGTGCACATCTCTGTCGTTTGAAGTAATCGAGAGAACTAGATCGGATTGGTTTATAGAGGGGATTTGATGTCGACGAGTACGGATACCATTGCATTTATCGGCCGTTGTTTGATTGCCGTGCTGCTTCTTGTGAGCGGCTTTGGCAAAGTTGTCGCCCCAACTGCCACGATCGCCTGGATAGCGTCGACTGGACTGCCGATGCCAACCCTTGCCGATGTCGTCTTCATCATTATCGAGCTGGGCGGCGGCTTGCTACTGATTCTCGGTTGGCAGATACGCCCTGTAGCCATTGTTGTGTCGGTCTACGCGATTGGGACTGCCTTCATCTTTCATCGCCACATCGCCGACCACAATATGCTATTTCACTTCCTGAAGAACATCGCGGTCACAGGAGGACTCTTTCAACTGATGGCTTTTGGCGCAGGCAACTTGAGTCTGGATGCGAGCCGGGTTCGTAAATCTCCAGCGTGATTGGAAGCGCACAGGGTTTAGGCCACGGTTTTATGAGGTTTAAGCCATGACGAGCGATCGAACGATCCTCATCATTGGTGCACACGAAGACAACCTAAGGGAGACGATGCATGAAAATAATGTCCATTATTGCGAGGTATTTGCTGGGACTGATGTTTACGGTCTTTGGCTTGAACGGGTTTCTCAACTTCATCCATCAGCCGCCGCCAACAAACCCGCTGGCGATTCAATTCTTCGTCGCTATCAGTTCGTCGCATTTTGCCGCGTTCTTTTTTGCCATTCAATTGATCGGCGGGCTGCTGTTGCTTTCCGGTTATTTCGTGCCACTTGCGCTGACGCTGCTAGCGGCGGAGCTCTACAACATTCTCGCATTTCATCTAACGCTTGCGCCGGCGAGCATCGCGCCGGCATTGGTCGCAGTTGTGCTCTGGATACTGGTCTTTCTGCAATATCGAGCCAGCTTCAAGGATGTTCTAGCCGCGAAGCCAACGCTGGAGTAGCCTTCGCGTTCGCGTTTGTGCAGTAGACACGCCAGGCACGCTCTACGCCTTATCGATACAGGCGATCGATAGGACGTAGTCAACCAGAATTGCTTTGCAGGCAAGAGAGAGGCCGTAGTCACCTTTTCGCCTGTGTCGGTTCGAGTTTGACTCCAACTCGCTCGACAATACGCAGCGGCAGAGAAATTGTTGGGTAAGGATCACGCAATGAGGGTCGATATTATAGCGGCACTAAAGCAGACAAGCTCGCGAAGCTGGACCAGATCGGTAAAGGCCGTTCTTACGATCTGCACTGCAATCATGGGCTGCATTTCGACCACTCCGCTGACGGCGCAGGTTCAATTGCCTTCGGTCAATTTGGGAGACACTAATTTTGAGGATGGCTTCGCCGGTCCCGGGTTCCTGCTGGAGGAGTTTCCAGACGTTTATTCTGCCAGCACTTTAAAAGACAGCAAAGGCATCACCGTTCCGGGGACAAACACACTCACCGCGATCGCATCAACGTCTCACGTAGCTTACGTCAGCAACAAGCGCCTCTTCGGCGCGTGGGTCGGAGCAGAGTTTCTCGTCCCCATTGTCGATGTCGAGGTGAAGGTCGCAAATGGAACGAACGCTACCGTGCGAGGCGAGGCCGACCCGGTACTGGGGCCGTTCGCGTTGCAATGGGCGCCAAAGCAGGTTGGACGCGGCGTCTTTGTGCAACGCGCAATACTTGACTTAACCGTTCCAATCGGCAAGTACAGTGATCGGCGCCCCGTCAATATCGGGAACAATTTCGTGACAATCAACCCGTACTACGCCTTCACGTACGAGTGGAACAGGAAGTTTGAAGTAAGTGCTCGTTTTCACTATCTGTGGAACTCCACCAATAAGAATCCATTTGTGGGGCTTGGCATCAGGGCCATGCAACCAGGGCAGGCATTTCATACCAACTACGCGACTTCCTATGAAGTGCTGAAACGAGTTCGTGTGGGGTTCAACGGATATTGGTTGCAACAACTAACGGACCATCATATCAATGGTGAGAATGTCCCGAACTCTAAAGAGCGAACCGTTGGTCTTGGGCCGGGTGTCCAGTTTGGAGGGAACGGTCTTTGGTTCAGGGTCAACAGCTACATCGAAACGGATGTACGCAACCGCACAGCCGGTACAAGGGTGACCTTTCGCATCTCCAAGGCTCTGCCGATTCGAGGCTCTAAACCGTAGACAGGGGACAAAAGTATGAGCTTTCACTCGACTCTTAATTCCGAACAAGCTGCAGATCGACTGGCTATCCGCGAGTTGGTCGATGCTTATGCATATTGTGCTGATCGCCGTGACGCGACGGGCCAGATGGCGCTCTTTACACCGGATACACACTTCGTGGTCTACATGGATGCGAAGGCGGGAACTCCTTCGCAGGAGCTTCATGGTCGGGAGGCTCTCGCTCCAGTCTTCGACAATTTAAATAGCTATAGGGTGACCACGCACTTCAATGGTCAGAGCACAGTCGAGTTGGACGGAAGCAAAGCGACCGGAGTCACCTATTGTCTCGCTCATCATGTCAGCACACGAGATGGAACGGACAGTCTCATGGTTGCTTCTATTCGTTATCTCGATACGTTTGCTAAGCAAGAAGGCAGATGGTATTTCGCTGAACGCAAGCTAATGGTTGATTGGATCGAGACTCGGCTCCTGGTGTCGCCGGCCAGTTGACCACGAAGTCGAAGCCGCCCCCAGTACCTCGACACCTTTTTTTCAGTTTCGTGCCGGCCTTTACAAATTCGTGCGTGATTCGTGCCACTGGCTGTCGACTCAACGAATATTTCGTGATGGCTGAGTCATCTGTTGCTGTGGATACGAAAGATTACACATCCTACATGGAGGTTTGAACATGAAAGTCGCAGTCATTGGAGCAACGGGCAATGCAGGTTCGAGGATCACAACTGAATTGCTGAAGCGTGGTCATCAGGTTCGAGCGATTGTTCGCTCTCAAAAGAACATCTCCGGGAAGAGCGGACTCGAGGTCGCGAATAGCGATTTGAGCGACACCGCTCAGTTGGCAGAAGTCCTGAAGGGTACCGATGCGGTCGTGAGTGCCTACCGTCCCCCAACGGATGACTCCAATCAGATCATCGGCACAACCAAGCGCATCACAGAGGCCGTTAAGAAAAACGAACAGCGGTTGCTGGTTGTTGGGGGAGCAGGAGGGCTCTTCGTCGCGCCGGGGGTCACGGTTATCGCAAGCGGCTTCCTTCCCGAACCGGCTTTACCGATCGCAACGGCTCATGAGCAGGTCTATAAGGACCTCCAGGTGAGTAGCGCGGACTGGACCTATTTCGCCCCGGCGGGGCTCTTCGAGCCCGGTGAGAGGACGGGACAATTCCGCCTTGGCAAGGACGAGCTGATCGCCGACGCCAGCGGCAACAGTCGGATTTCCATGGAAGACTATGCCATCGCGGCAGTCGATGAACTGGAGAACCCAAAGCACCGCGGTGAACGATTCAGTATTGGTTATTAACGCGAGTACACGGGTCGCCCAGGTGGCGGCCCTTTTCGCTTTACGACAAAGCCGGAATCCTGAGTTAAAGCATCTCGGACGGTTCATAGGAATCTGATTTAGTAGGGCGAGTTGAGGAAGACGCGAAATGGAGATTGGAATTGACAGTTTCGTTGCGGCAGTCCCTGACGCACTAACCGGCGCGAACCTGAGCCCTCAGGATCGCATCGCCCATCTTCTGGAGGAAATACAGCTCGCCGATGAGGTTGGTCTGGATGTGTTCGGAATCGGCGAACACCATCGAGCCGAATTTCTCGATTCGGCGCCTGAAATTCTTCTGGCTGCCGCGGCTGCTCTGACTCACCAGATCCGGCTAACCAGCGCAGTGACGGTTCTCAGCGCTCGTGATCCAGTTCGGTTATTTCAACAGTTCTCGACTATCGACCTGATCTCTCGTGGACGCGCGGAGATGATCGTTGGTCGAGGTTCTTTCACCGAGGCATTTCCTCTTTTTGGGCTTGAACTCAAGGACTACGACGCACTGTTTGCAGAAAAGCTAGAACTGCTGCTTGAGTTGCGTGAGAACGCCCGCATTCATTGGGCAGGGCGATTTCGTCCGCCACTCCAAGGTCAGCCTGTGTATCCGCGCCCGTTGCAAGAGAAGCTCCCCATTTGGCTCGGCGTGGGAGGCACAGCCGCATCCTTTGCCCGAGCAGGAGAACTTGGGCTGCCCCTGATGGTAGCCATTATTGGTGGGCAGCCGCATCGATTCAGACCGCTTATTGACCTCTACCGCCAGGCAGGAGAGGAAGCCGGCCACCAGCCCGGGAGCCTGCGAGTTGGCATCCATGCTCTTGGCTATATTGCGGACACGGACCAACAAGCCGCCGATGAGTTCTTCCCAGGCTACGCTCAATCTTTCACTGACATAGGAAAAGAGCGAGGCTGGGGCCCCGTGACCCGCTCACAGTACGAGGCCCTACGTGGCCCTACGGGAGCAATGCTGGTGAGTGAGCCGGAGAGAGTCGCCGAAAAAATCATCACCTATGGTGAGGTTTTCGGAGGCATATCGCGATTGACGTTTCAGATGAGCATTGCATCTTTGCCTCATCGCAACAGAATGCGAGCGATTGAGCTTCTCGGAACTAAAGTCGCACCGCTCGTTCGAGGCGGAGTCCAGAGAGAGGCCCAGGTCAGTTGAGATGAATCTGAATGCAAGTGCGGCACTTTCCACCTTATGCATCGGCGAGTCTTCCGTAGTCCGATCGAGCGCTGACTTCTCCTGGAATGGCTTTATCATGGAGCGCCAGTTGGCTGCTGCCAACATGCGTATTAACGACCATGCAGATCACAACATGCTGGCCCTGGTCAGCTCTCCGGTTATGCGCGGTGAGCACCAGACTAAGTCGGGGACCACTCTTGTGCGGAAGACTGCCGGACAGGTTACGGTGATTCCCAAGGGGCCAGTCCCTGAGATGCGTCTGGTGTCGGAAGCCGAGCTGGTGTATTGCTCGTTCGACGAACAATTCATTGAGCGAATCGCTGAGGACATAAAGAATCTTCGTTCCGACCAGTTGGTGTTCCGCTCCGGACTTAGAGACAAGTCGATGCATTTATTGATGCAGACACTGGTTGCGGAATTTGAGGACGGCAATCCGACTGGGAGAATCTATGCAGAAACCGTTGCCGAAGCTCTTGCGTTACGATTTTTGCACCTTGGCGCGATTGTTCCGATTGAAGTTCCTGCAAGGGTATCGGCACTCCCCGGCAACAAGCTCGCCCGCGTGAAAGATTTCGTGGAATCCTCTCTTGATCAGGATCTCACACTTGAATCTCTCGCACGCGAGGCCGGCTACAGCAGAGCCCACTTCCTGCGCATGTTCCGTGAATCAACAGGTACGACGCCACACCAATACGTAATGCAGCGTCGTATCGCACATGCAGAGAAGATGCTGTCGGAAAATCAGCTTGGCGTGGCTGAGATTGCTGTTGCCTGTGGCTTCTCGAGCCAAGCTCACCTTACATTGACATTCAAGAAGCAGACGGGTGTAGCGCCCGCTGAGTACCGCCGAACCCGGTAAAGGCGTACTCGCGCGAGACGCGCCATTGACCATATGCTCTGCAGAGCAACAATCTATGAAACTTTTTGAGACGAAGCTGTAAGACGCTGAATAGCTTCGAGCCTATCGTGAGGTCATAGGTCTTCCAGTGAATCGGAAGACATAGACGTTAGGAGAGAGCTCGAATGAAAAACTTTATACGAATGCTGATTGTTAGCCCGATGCTGGCTATACCAGCATTCGGACAGAAAAATACTTGGACAATCGATTCCGTCCACACGCAGGCAACGTTTCAGGCGCGCCATCTTTCGATAACGACAATCAGGGGCTCGATAAGCAACGTTACAGGGACGGTTGAATGGTTTCCCAACCATCCATCCCGCGACAGCGTCGTAGCGACTCTGGATGTGAAAACCGTCAACACGGCGAACGACTATCGCGACAAGACACTCAAAGGTGAGGATTTTTTCAATGTCTCGAAGTACCCACGAATCACCTTCAAATCAACCTCTGTCAAGAAAGTTGACAGAGGCTACGATGTGCTCGGGAATCTCACCATCGCCGGTGTGACGAGGCCCGTGGTCTTGGAAGCCGAAAACCCCGCGCCGCCGCAGAAAGGTATGGAAGAAGAGCCTGTAACTGGGCTATCAGCGACAACCACGATCAAACGCAGCGATTTTAATTTTGGGGCGAAGTATCCCACCAGTCTGTTGAGCGACGAAATCAAGATCACGATCGACCTGGAATTGCACCAGCAGTAGAGTTTTTCTCCCCATACGGAATAGCCGGAAAGGAAACATATGCCATGGACTGGAGCAGCAATGAGCAGTGAGGCATCGAGTCAGGTCTGCGCTAACGGTGCAGGAATTCCATGCATCGGTTTTGGGACATTCGGCATGCAGGGTTCAAAGCTTTCTCGTCTTCTCGTCCATGCCATTCGTAAGGGGTTTAGTCATATCGATACGGCACAGGTGTACGAAAATGAAGATGCGGTTGGCGAGGGAATCCAAATATCCGGCGTTTCGCGAGAGGATGTTTTCATTACGACGAAAGTCTGGGTTGCCAATTATGCGCATTCTAAGTTTGAGCGATCGGTGAATGTAAGCCTGAAGGCGTTGCGTACCGACTACATCGATCTACTGTTGCTCCATTGGCCTAGCGGCATCGTTCCTCTCGAAGACCAGATCGAGCAGTTGAACGCATTGGTACATGCTGGCAAGGTCCTCAATATCGGGGTCAGCAATTTCAATCGTGCATTGCTGCAACGCGCGGTTGAACTATCGGACATTCCTCTCGCGACGAATCAATTCGAATATCACCCATATCTAAACCAGACGAGTCTCGTCACGGCCACCCGCCAAGCCATAGTGTCGTCTGGCATCCTTGAGATATGAAGCAAAAGTCCAAGAACCATCCTAAGCCTGCCGCAGTGTCGGAGATACGTGATAGCGAACTCCGTCAAATTGCAGAGGAAGTGGAACGTCAACTGAGCCTCATTCAACGTGCAATGCGGCAAAAGTTCCGCGCAGAAGTGGAACGCGGCAACCTGACTGGCCCTCAAAGGCTTGTCATGTCCGTGGTCGTTCGTCATGACGGTATCAGTCTCAAGCAGCTCAGCCAGGCGGTTAGCCTCGCCCACAGTACGGTTTCTGGAATTGTCGACCGATTGGTGAAACAGAAATTCCTTGAACGAAAGACGGATGAAACGGACCGGCGATTGACCTTGCTTGTGGCATCGAAGCCAGTGCGAGATTTCCTGAGCACTCAAATGCACGATCTCGCGGTTATGCCATTCATGGAAGCGTTGCACCAAATCAATCGAGTCAAGGCAAAAGAGATTCTGGCTGCATTGCAGTTGCTGGCGTCTCTCTTGACACCGGGGGGATCTGATAACTTTCCGACAGCCCATAAATTCGAGGAGATGTGAACAAGCATCTCAATGCTTCAGGCGGAAATCGCGAATCAGGCGTGAGAAACCTGCGAGCGTGATCCACGTGCGTTTTCCGACAAATGAGGACTGCTTTCTTCGCGGACTTCGGGACCAGACCTAAGGCCATCGAGAAGTGTAACGAGGGAGCCGCACTTTTCCTGTTTCCTACCTCATCCCCTAAGCCAAGCGCGGCAATTCACTGTCTCCATGCTCTCTTTACGCGTAACACGAGCTTTACATTCAGCAATCTGTAGAAAATGGAGGCAGTAGGACTGGGGACGACGCATTCAGAGCAAAAGAGCTATCTCGTGGCCCAAGAAATAAGTTCTTCTAGATTGATACGAGAATTCGAGGAGGTACCACGTGCAAAAGAGGGGCCAATAGCAACGGCTTGAGAACCACTTTCGAGCCACGCGATGAATGAGGATTGGACAAGCCCTTGTAATCGCTGTTGATTGAGCCAGTTATAGTAAGCTCCCATTTCTGCATCGATCAATGATCCGATCAAGTCAACCTCTGAGTCATTGCCTGCATTGGACAGTAGCTCATTCATCGGCCGCTGCCTTTGCCGAGGACCAAATCGCGCCAAAAGAGTCAGCGGTTGTGCGCGGCGCAGTACCTCTCGAACTGTCCACTGCACAAACGTTGTGCTGAATATCTGTGTACCCGAACCTTCAGTCAATATCTTCAATTGAAAGTGATTCAGCACTGCATCTCCTGATTTGTCGAGTCCGATATCGGCTGGCTGTAGTGTAGCGAGGTTGGTCCGCAACTCTTCCGGCCCCATCCCCGGCCGCTGAATCTCTGCCTGCAGGTTACGTAACAGTGCAGCACGTACCGGAGCGAGCGCTCGATACGAAACGCACGTGAGCATCGTGTTGTGCTCAACAGCCTGTCCGCCCTCTATATACCAATGTCCGTATGGGGTTGGATAAGATTGAGCGCGCAATTCCACTGCATGCAATAACTGTTGCACTCCATTTTCAGGGTTGATATGGCTGAAATATGTTCCGTGTTCTCGGAGCATACGGAACAAAGGACCATCGTAGCCGTTGCCGCCTTGCCCAATGATCGCAATACCAAGCCTTGGCGTTGGAAGTTGCTCAAGTGACACGGCCGCTCGTATCCGCTCTCCATACTCCTTCGCAGCTTTGCGAAAAGCATCCACCTGGCGTGTCGACCATAAATATGCAGAAAGCTGTTCTACAAATTGAGACGGCTGATTAATCCAATTCGAGTGTTCTAATTGTGTTGAAAGCGACACTTCTTGAAATGATCGAAACCACTCATTCATTTGCACCAATGAAAGTGACCCAAGTTTCGCAATCTCCTTGCTAATTTCCTGCCGTTCGATAGGAAACTTATAGTCATAATCAATTATCTCGTGAAGCAATCCAGGTAGAAAACTCAGCGGTAATTGCTGCAGAGTTTTCAGATTGGAAATAATAAGCTTTCTTGCTTCAGGAGGATAACTATTGAATTGTTCGGGTTTGAGATCGCGAGGAAGCATTTTACTAAAGTAGTAGATCCTGTATTGGGCGCCCATGTGAAAGCACTGCCTGGAATCCCAGAATTGACCCTAATGTAGGGACTAAGTCTGTTGATTGCACCGGGTGATCGTAAATGACTCCTTCACGAACTCCTGCTCCCAAGGCCATCATCCATGTTGTACGTGATGAGGGATCGCCTGTGCGATGATGTTGAAAACCGTTTCCACCCGCCTCCTCGTCAGAATCACGTCCAAAATCCGGAAGGATAAGCATTGTGGTATTGCCTGCGTAGTCAGGCTCGTTCTGCACCATCTTCCACAGCTCAGCGCATAGGCGGTCTGTCCTGCGAATGGCATCAAGATAGAGCGAATAGGCGCCTGTATGCGCTACGTCAATGTCATGCAACGTAATCCATATCAGACTCGGTGCCTGCTGGCGGATCAACTGCTGCACGATATAAATCGAAAGCTCATCAGGGCTCGATAATGCCTTCGCGTGTGCTTTAAAATCGCTAACCGACAACTTCAGCATGGTCTCAAGTTGCTGAAGCTCAAACTCGTTCCCACCCAGCTGCGGGGCATATAGAGGGCTCTCATAGTTATCTCGCAATAAATGCTCATACTCTGTCGTTCCATCTGACATAGCCGTCATGAGCAAATGCTTGGGCAGAACCACTTGTGCGCCCCAACCAGGGCCATATGGCCGGGATTCGCTTTCACCTATACGACTGAATCCGTTGCTTGGCGCAACAACCCACGCATCCATCGGTGGCCGCTTAAGGTCTTTTCGAAAATATTCAAAAACGGTGGGATGTTGCGGTGGCACAGAAGCAAAATTATTCAGTGTCTCGTAGACTCCAGTAGCAAGACTTGCTGTCGCGACGTAATGCCCCAGAATCCCACGATTGACAACCTGCGTAAAGAAACTGGACTGAGGCGCCAATTCTTGCAACATATGCGGAATATTCTCTTGCCCGCCATGCGCAAACGTTTCCTGATCGCGCGCTCCGCCCCCAAATGTAACGACAATGACCTTCTTCTTTTTTATTGGCCCCGCATATAGAAATGGGCTAATTCCTGCCAGCGCGCCCCCAAGAGCCATGCCGGTAACGGAACGCAGGAAGTCGCGGCGACTACAACTGAGGGACTGCGCCACCTCACGCAGAGAATACATGGAACTGACCGCCTCTGAATAACACCATTTTCAACGACCTTGATATGCCGGAGAAACACTACTCATCTGCACAGTCCATATAGACGATGTGGATGTGGATATAGTCCTGACCGGTAGTGGGCATCCGACTTTCCAGAAGCAACGTCTCCGCTGTCAATGGCATGCCATACCATACGAGCATGGCATGCCTACAGTGCCTTCATCTTAGCCTAGTAATACAGCTTCAGCGCAAACTGGATTTGTCTCGGATCAAACGGAGCATCGCGCGTCGATCCAATCTCACCAAATGTGGAACTGAGATAGTTGCCCGAGTTTCCAATCGCAGTGACACCGTTACCGCCGAAGTTCGGGGCATTGAAGTTCGGGTGATTGAAGATATTGAAGAACTCAGCCCGGAACTGGAGCGAGAATGCCTCATGGATAGGGAAGTTCTTGAAGGTCGAGAAGTCAAACCGGTGGAATCCAGGGCCATATGTGCTCGTCGTACCTGGGCCTCCAAGAATATACGGACTATTCGCTGGAAGCGGCACACAACCGGCAGGACTACCGGTTATGGGACCGCTCGCGCCTAACACGCATGGCTGATTGAACGCAGCAGGATTTCCAAACCAATTTAGCTTGCCATTTGCGTCGGTATGCAGACCAAGCTTCTGACTCTGTCCAGCTACGGCGAGTACCCTGCAACTCGTTCCTGAGGTTGTCGAAGATGGGCAGCTCAACGTGATGGGCTGTCCTCCCTGAAGTGTGGCGATGCCATTGACTGCCCACCCGCCCAGCACCGCGTTCGTCACCTTACCCGAGTTGGCAAGAAGCATCTTGCCTTTACCGAACGGCAACTCATAGCTACCGCTGAGGTGGAAGACGTGGCGTATATCAAATGCCGCCTGTCCCCAATCGAAATGTGGTCCGAACCCAGGAACCCATGCTGCCCGGTACCCGCTGACACTGCCTCCGTTCAACAGGTCGCCTGCATCAGAAAGGGTCTTGGCGTAGGTATATGTAAATAGGAAGCCTACTCCATTTGCGGACTGGCGTTCCAGCTTTGTCTGGAGACCGTTGTAGACACTCCGTCCAATTGTACGTTGATAACTTTTACCTTGGCCGAAATCGGGAAATGGCACATAACTGTTGGTGTTGGTGTTTGCCGGAATAATCTGAGAGACGGCGTTGTTGCCGATACCAACCTGCAGGGAGCTCCCATCGGTCAGGACGTAGGCAGCCTGTGCCGAGATGGTATGGGTAATGGCGTACTGTACTGTAAGGTTGGCGCTTAGAGTACGTGGGGTCTTGTAGTTGAACTGCAATCCCTGCAGCCCTATTCCCTTACCGTTTACATTCTGTGGATTGAACTGAGCGCAGGTCAAGCCTGATTCCAGAGTCGCACTTCCACCTGGGCCGGCGGTCGGGCAAGTTTTGTACGGATTTGATCCCGTGCTAAACGGGGCAGAATCTGTTCCCCCGGCGAAAGTAAAAGTATACGCGAAGGGATAATTCAACCCAATATTTGGACCGTAACCCTGATTCTCAAATGCATTGAAGAACAAGCCCGAACCACCACGAACCACAAACCTGGGCGATACCTGATATGCAAACCCTACTCTGGGCGCAATATTCGTCTTCTGCGTCTGAACAAGTCCCTTTCCATAAGCGTCAGTTACCTGAATTTTTATATTGTCTTGCCCAAGGAGGCTCTGGAACGTTGAAGAAAGAATATTTTTAAGAAGGTTATCCGGCGAACCAACTGCCTTTCCGGAAGCCGAAAATAGCAACGTCGGAGTATTAAACGGCGGACCGGATTGTATGAAATTTGCCTGAGCCCCATTCGATTCGGATATTGGACTGAAATAATCCCAGCGAACACCAAGGTTAAGGGTCAACTGAGAATTGACCTTCCAGTCATCCTGAACGTATCCAGCAAAATAGATTCTGGTGTCGTAGGTCTTGGCGATATTGGAGGCAAGGACCTGATTGGCGCCTCCCACATAGTCGACCCCGTTGGCTATGGTAGGGATATGTGGCTTCAGCAGTAGCAGTAGTTGTGCGCGGCCAGTCTGGTCTCCACCCGCGCCAGGAACACCTGCATAATTGCCGTTGAAATCAAACTCACCATGTGACGTTGGGGGCTGAAGGGTATTGAAGTGGACGTTCTGGAACTCGAAGCCGGTCTTGAAACTGTGGCTCCCATAGATCTTTGTGAAGTCATCTGTTACCTGAAGCGTCTGACTGACTTCGTCAGACGGCAAATAACCATTGCTGCCCAGAGTCTGCAGGCCACTAATCACAATCGCCGGTAAGCCGCCGTTCTGTGGTACCTGCGGAATCCCCGGAATACCATACTGCGCCGGGATTCCCATGACAGTTCCCTGTGGGCCGAAGCGAGTGGTATGAAGATGATTGAACCCTACACGGCCAACGTTAACCGTACTTGGAGTAAACACATGCGTCCAAGCTGCAACGGCCTGATCGGATTTTGCGCTCTGAATACCCTGCTGGAAACTGCCACCATCAGCAACGCCACCGAAGATACCAGGAATGAACTGCGGATCATCCACATAGCTAAAGCGTACGAAAACCTGATTCTTGTCGCTCACGTTGTAGTCACCACGGACATCAAAAGCATTGCTGTGTTCGTAAAGTGCAGGGCTTGTGGTGTAGTTCGACGTGAACCCCCCGTTGATCGGAGTTGGGTAAAGATTCATTATCTTAACGGCGGTGGGATCAATGCGATTCGGCGGCAATTGGTTCAGCCCGCAACCGCTTAGAGAAAACGTTGTTGTCCCCGATCCACACGTGCCGAATGGGTCGCGGACATACGTGGTTGACCCCGGAGAGATCGGGCGTGTTGTTGCGGGATCAAGAACTGTACCTAAAGGGATCCAACGCCCGAGTGCGTCCTGATGACAATGGATCTTCGGTGAAGTTTCTCCAGGACGCTGATATGCAATGCAGTCCTGATCTCTTTGATCGGAATTCTGTCCGGTAATGAGGTCTGCAAGATTCGTAAAATTGCTGTTGCGCTCACTCAATGTCGGGACCGTACCGTTCAGCACCGTCCCCTGTACACGACGGAAGCCTTGATAGTCCCCAAAATAGAACAGCTTATTCTTAATTATGGGGCCGCCAATTGATGCTCCGAATTGGTTCCAGCGAAGTTTACCCTTCTTTACATGATTATTGTTCTCAAACCAGTCAGCAGCATCCAGTTTGTCGTTGCGGAAGAACTCCCAGACTGCGCCGTGAATATTGTTGGTTCCGGATTTGATCGTCGCGTTCAGAACGGCCCCTGCCGAACGTCCTTGTTCGGCGCTGAACTGCGCAGTCTGGACCTTGAACTCCTGGATCGCATCCAGTGGGGGGAGAATGACGAAGTTGGTACCGTTCAAGAAATCGACTGCATTCGAATTGTTATCGATACCATCAAGCAGATAATTGTTCTGCGCGGGGCGTAGTCCATTAGCGGAAAATGCACCTGACGCCGCATTGCCGCGAGTGTCTGCCTGAGGCGTATTGACTCCGGCAGAGAGTTGGGCCAGAAACGTAAAATTGCGGCCATTCAATGGCAGATTGTTCAGGGTCTCACTGCCAATCACCTGACCAACAGAACCCTCAGTCGTCTGGAGCTGTGGAGGAGCGCCGGTGACTGTGACCGATTCAGTCGCAGCTCCAACCTGTAGCTGGATGTTGACTTGCAAACGCTCTTGCACATTTACCTGCAAGTTTTCCTGGGTTGTCGACGAAAAACCTGATGCGGACGCTTTAACGGAGTAGTGGCCAATCCTGACCGGTGAAAAGGTATATTGCCCGCTACCGCCCGTCGTGGTTTCCAAGGTTAGACCGATATCGGTATTCTGCAGCGTGACGTGAGCGTTAGGAACCACAGCGCCCGACTGATCGGTAACAATGCCAGTGATCGCACCCTGATCAACCTGACCGAACAAACACTGGCTCTGGATAAGCAGGAGACACACACACGCAATTGTTGTCAGACTGAAGGCATGGAAACGCCCGAAGAAACTATTTCTAGAACTCATCCCGTGAACCTCCGCAATTGATACAAGTCAGGTATTACATTTCCGCTACATATCATTGGTGCCAATAAAGTCGACAGCACTCACATCGATGTAACCGGTTACTTTTATTTCGCACGAAATTTAGTCTTCCCGCTCCTCTTTGTCAAACAAAATGTTCAACCCCCGTTATTTCTCCCTCAATTAGCGATCTAGAGCCGAATCTTATTGTCAAATTCGGTGAGGGCTAAGGGCCCTTCATTGGGCCGGCTCCGCATTGATGCTAGGATGCATTTTGTTGGCTTACGAACCCGATTTCATTGGCTGTAACTACTTCAAGGATGTTGTATTGCCACGTGCCTAGACCGTCTCTCTCCCGCCGCGCATTTCTGCAAAAGATGGGTATGGTTCCAACTCTTCTGCACAGTGCGCCTTTCATGGGCTGGCCATTTTTCCGCAGCTCTTTTTCTCAGGCCAGCCATCTTGCCCTGCCTCTTCCGGAGTTTCATCTCAAACCCAATTACCCGGCAAAATCTCCACTGGAAGATGTGCTTCGCTATATGGCACCGGGGACTGATGAATTTGTCTCCGAAAAATATGCCGCCGAAATCGAGTTTGAACTGAAGCAATGGAGCACCGCGCTGGTTTCTACTGGTGACTTCAAAATTATTGGCCCGTTACTCGATACCACAATTGAGGCCACATCTTTAAAGCCAGCACAACAGACAACACTACGCAGTGGACATGGAGTCGAGACATTAAGAATAAGGTTCTCTCGGGAAATTGTTACAGGGAGCGATAATTTTCTAAAGCATCTTCGTGACTACCTTCAACCAGCAAGCCGTATCGTGACGGCGCAGTTCGATGTTATTGGACTTGAAGAAATCTCTACGACCCCACTAGTACTATCTATTGATATTCGCTACGATTTCGTATTCGAAACCGTCGGTGCGCGTCGCGAAGAGCGCATAGGACAATGGAATACGAGATGGAGCCACGATTCTTCCAACGCGTGGAAGATACTCCGATGGGAGGGTGACGAAGAATCGCGAAGCATCGCTTCCGCATCGGCTTTCATCGATGTTACGCACCATGTGTTCGGATCGATTGATTCATATCACTCTCAGATGCTACGTGGTACCGATTACTGGCGCACTGTTCTAGATGCATCCTGTGGGATCGATGTCTACGGCAACAATGGTATCGCAGCTGGCGATTATGATAACGATGGTTTTGATGATCTCTATATCTGCCAACCGGCAGGATTACCCAATCGGCTCTATCGCAACCGCGGTGATGGAACATTTGAAGACGTTACCGAACGGGCAGGTGTAGGTGTACTCGACAATACGGCATGTGCGCTATTTGCCGATTTTCGCAATAGCGGGCTGCAGGATTTGCTCGTCGTTTGCGGCAGCGGCCCTTTGCTATTCCTCAATCAAGGCAATGGCTTATTCACAATCAAACAGGATGCCTTTAAATTCGCACAGGCTCCGCAGGGAACGTTCACTCATGCAGCTCTAGCTGACTACGATCAGGATGGACGACTCGATATCTATTTCTGCCTTTACAGCTACTACCTTGGTCTCGATCAGTATCACTACCCTGTGCCCTACTTCGATGCCCGTAACGGACCGCCCAACTTCTTGCTGCATAATGAAGGCGACGGCACATTCACAGATCACACAGAAGCCGCTGGGCTAAACAAAAACAATAACCGCTATAGCTTCGCTTGCGCCTGGCAAGATTCCCGATCGAGTGGGTTTCCCGATATTTATGTTGCAAATGATTTCGGCCGCAGTAATCTTTATCGCAATAATGGCGACGGCACGTTCACCGATGTCTCAACAAGCGCTCGCGTAGAAGATGTAGGGGCAGGCATGAGTGCTTCGTGGTCTGATATTGACAACGACGGACATCCAGATGTGTATGCCGCCAATATGTGGTCAGCCGCAGGGCAAAGAATTACTCAGCAAGCGATCTTTCACAAAAAGGCTCCTGAGAATATTCGTGCACTTTATCGCCGCCACGCTCATGGCAATTCCCTCTATCGCAACAATGGCGACAGCACCTTTCAAAATGTGAGCGACAAAACTGGCGTCGAGATGGGGAGATGGTCGTGGAGCTCGGATTTTTTGGATTTCGATCATGACGGCTACTCGGACCTCTACATCACGAACGGTTATATTTCCGGGCCGGAAAACAATGATCTTGCTAGTTTTTTCTGGCGTCAGGTCGTTGGCAAGTCGCCCGAGGATTCGACTCCATCTCAAGTCTATGAGCGAGGATGGAATGCGCTCAATGAGCTCATTCGTTCCGATAACTCGTGGAGCGGGTATGAGCGCAATGTGATGTTCGCAAACAACCGCGATGGAACATTTACAGAGATTTCAGGAGCAATTGGGCTCGACTTCACAGAGGACTGCCGCTCGTTTGCTCTCGCTGATATCGATCACGATGGCCGTCTGGAAATCATTCTGAAGAATCGTAATGCCCCCCAACTTCGCATCGTGCACAATGCCTTGCAAAATATTGGCAATTCAATCTCTTTCCGCTTATCTGGAACGAAGAGCAACCGTGACGCCATCGGAGCCATAATTCATCTGGAAGTGGGAACGCTGCGGCAAACAAAATCAGTTCAAGCTGGTTCCGGGTTCCTCGCACAACACTCCAAAGAGATCTTTTTTGGAACGGGTGTCCATTCCGAAAAAATGCGCGCAATCATTCACTGGCCCAGCGGATTCAATCAGTCCTTCGAGGACATCCCCAACGATCATCGCATTGAGATAGAAGAAGGCAGAACGGATTTCGTGGCAAAGCCTTTTGCCGTTTCACCCGCCATCTTTTCTTCCCCATCTCTGGTGCCCCCAGTTGATCAAATTCCTGAATCCTTCAGCACATGGCTTATCGAGCCGCTGAAGGCACCTGAATTTTCCTTACCTGATATTTCCGGCGGCACACATAGCCTAAGTTCCCTCCGCGGTAAATATGTACTGCTCACTTTCTGGACAGCTCAGTCACCACAATGCACTGATTTGTTGGAACACCTGCATCAACATGGTGAGGCATTCAATACCGCCAGTGTAAATATTCTTGCTATCAACACAGATGGGGATGCAGATGCGTCGGCAGGAAAATCTCTGGCCAAGCATCTCGGTCCTAATGTTGCAATCCTTTTCGCAAACTCCGAGACTACAGGAATCTACAACATCACCTTCCGCTACTTATATGATCGCCGTCGGGATCTTGTGCTTCCCAGCTCGTTCCTCATCAATACAGATGGGATGATCGTCAAGGTCTATCAGGGACTCATAGATAGTCAGCAAATCCTTAAAGACATACGGTCGGTGCCAACTTCGGCAGCGCAGCGTCTTTTGCAGGCTCTCCCCTTTCCCGGAAAGGTCTATCAGGATGCCTTCCAACGCAATGACTTCACCTATGGCGTGGCCATGTTCCAGCACGGCTATCTTAATGCGGCTGCAGAATCATTCCTGCAGGTCATCGAGCAAAAACCCAACGATCCAGAGGCTTACTATAATCTTGGCACGCTGAACCTGCATCGCAATGACCTTTTGCAAGCGCGCAAATACCTCGAACAGACGGTAAAAATGCGACCGAACTACCCAGAGGCATGGAACAACCTCGGCATGACCGCCGCGCAGCAAGGCTTACCAAAGGAAGCCGTTCGGAATTTCGAACAATCATTAAATCTTCGCCCCGACTACGTTGTCGCTCTAGTCAACCTCGGCAATCTCTATCGTCGCCAGGGAGCATTCGATAAAGCGCAAGACCTATTCAATCGGGCACTTGAGCTTCAACCCGAAGATCCGGAGCTCCACTACAACTTCGGCATGCTGTACGCGCAGCAAGGACGATCACAACAAGCAGCCGATTATCTGCAAAAAGCTATCGCACTGCGCCCTGCCTACCCTGAGGCCTTGAACAATCTCGGGGTGCTCTATGTCCGGAACGGAGACTATAACCGCGCAGAAGAACAATTCAAGACCTGCATTCGTCTAGTGCCTTCATTCGATCAGTCCTATCTCAACCTTGCACGAGTCTATGCAATCCGTCATGACAAACAGCAGGCCATTCAAACCCTACAGCAATTGCTGGCATTACAACCGGAAAACCGTACGGCACAGCAGGCGATAGAGATGCTGAAATCATCACTTCCATAGCAAAATGCTTCGTGTAGACTCTGACCGTGAACATCCCACGCCGACGCTTTCTCGGGTCATCGCTCTTTTTATTTGGCGGAACCCTTCTTGATGTTCTTACCACTCCGCTCTGGAGGTGGCATAATCCCGATCTTGTTCATGCTGCAGTCGCAACTCCCACATCACCCGTACAGTTTACAAATGTGGCAAAGCAGGCGGGACTCACAATTCCAAATGTATGGGGAGGCGTTGATCACAAGCGCTCCATTATCGAAGCAAAAGGATGCGGTATTGCCTTCTTTGACTACGACAATGACGGCTGGCTGGATATATATCTCACAAACGGCACTCGGTTCGATACACAGTGGCCTGCGGGGCAAGCTCCTACGACGCATCTTTATAAGAACAACCGCGACGGCACTTTTACTGATGTCACGGAGAAGTCTGGACTAGCACGCACAGGGTGGCAAACAGGCGTTTGTATCGGAGACTACGATAATGACGGCTGGGACGATCTCTTCTGCTGCTTCTGGGGCCAAAATATTCTCTTCCACAATAATGGCGACGGCACTTTTAGTGACGTCACTCAAAAGTCTGGGCTCAATCAAAAACAAGTACGCTTGGGCGCCGGTTGTACATTTCTGGACTATGACCGCGATGGCTATCTTGACCTGTTTGTTTGCAACTACCTCAAGCTCGATACCAAGGATACTCCATCGGATACCACCACTAAATTCTGCCAATGGAAAGGCGTGCCAGTCATGTGCGGCCCGCGTGGCCTGCCTGCCGACACGAACATTCTGTATCACAATCGCGGCGATGGTACGTTTGTGGACGTATCCGAGAAATCCGGCATCCTCAAAGTCGGGCCACGTTACTCCATCACTGCCGTCTCCTACGACTTCGATAATGATGGATGGCCTGACATCTATGTCGCTGTAGACTCACAACCAAGTGTTTTATTGAAGAACAACCATGATGGCACCTTTACCGATATTGCTGTTACGGCTGGCTGCGCCTACAACGAAGATGGACACGAGCAGGCTGGCATGGGCGTCGCCGTTGCAGATTACGATTGCGATGGCTGGTTCGATATCTTCAAAACCAACTTCGCCGACGACACCTGCAACCTCTACCACAATAACGGAGATGGTACGTTCACTGATGTAACTGCTGAAGCTGGTACCGCGGTCAATAACGGATACGTCGCCTGGGGCTGCGGTTTTGCCGATTACGATAATGACGGATGGACAGACATCTTTCAGGCTAATGGTCATGTCTATCCGGAAATCGACAGATATCACTTCGGCCAAACCTTCAAAAATCCTCGGCTCGTCTATAAGAATATGGGGAATGGTCGCTTTAAGGATGTCTCCACAGAGCTAGGACCAGGTGTTGCCGAACATTTTTCGAGTCGCGGTGCGGCGTTCGGAGACTATGACAATGATGGCGACATCGATGCCCTTATTTTCAACATGAATGATGTGCCGTCGTTGCTCCGCAACGACGGAGGCAATCAGCAAAATTGGATAAAGCTGAAGCTTATAGGGACCAAATGTAACCGTACCGCTATTGGGGCGCGAGTCCATGTCACAACTGGAAAACACGTACAGATGGACGAAGTCCACAGTGGCACCAGCGTGATGTCACAGAGCGATCTGCGCCTGCACTTTGGCCTGGGCAAGTCAGAGACGATTGACACTGTCGAAGTGAAATGGCCAACAACGCAAAAAGTCGAGAAATTTACGAATATCTCACCGAATCAGATACTCACTATTCGAGAAGGTGAGGGCATTATCTCGACCTACAAACCGAAAAAGTCTTGAACAGACTACGTCCTGCATCAATTTAAATTGGATGGCTGTCCCTGCAACACAACAAGAAATTGTTTCACTTTGTGTCGCTGCTGATCAACGGTTTCAGCCTGAGCCCTTTCAACTTCACGGTGCTGATCAAACTCCCGTTTTGCCTTCTCTTCTGCACCGATTCTTTGGTATGCGACTCCAAGACGATAATACGCATCTGCTAGCTGCGGCTCAACCTCGATCGCCTTGGTGAAATAATGGATCGCCTCGGTAAAATTTTTCTTATTCGCATTCAAAATCCCGAGTTGCAGATAGGCTTCTCCATATTTCGGATTGATCTCAATAGACCGAATCAACAACAACCGTGCTCTCTCTACATCTAAGAGATTCGCAGAAACATCTTGGCGTTTCAGGATCGCCTCCGCATAGTAATAATAAGCACGGCTATCTTCTGGTTGCACCTGAATGAATCGTGCCAATTTAGACTCGGCGCAGGCCAGCGGCAAAGGGGCCGTCATCTCGATCTCACCAAGGAAAATATATGGTTCACTGTCTTTAGGATTCAAGTCGGAAGCTTCACACAAATGCTGGGCTGCTTCTTCATACTGCGCACTGGCAAAAAGTGCGGCCCCCCAAGCAGATCTCATTCTTGCTGATTTTGGATAGGCAATAGCTCCTTTTCTGAAAACTTCGATCGCCGGCCATATAGCACGATGCAGTAAAAGTTCAGTGCCCCAGGTAAATTCATTGAGCTCACCTGGGTCCAAGCGCACAGCTGCTTCATATTCTCGCTCTGCTGAGAGCGCATCCCCTTGCGCCTCATCCACATCACCTGCAAGGCGATGAAAATCAGCGGTGTCTCCACTGGCAAGTAGGTAATTCACATGCGCATGTGCATTCTTCAGGTCGCCCGTTTCTTTATAAGCAAGCGCAAGATCATATTCATTACTGCGATCTGCCGGATCAATGTGATACGCGGCCTCCAGTAAAGGCTTCGCCTCACGATAGGAAGTTTTTTGCAAATAAAATCTTCCAAGTTCGTGATTCGCAGTGAAGCTTAGCGGTGAGGCTACCACAGCATCACGTAATGCCCTCTCCTTTTCATCCGATTGAGTAAGTACAACAACTTTATTTTGCTTTAGCGTTTCCGTCGCACGCGCAAGCGTTTCACTTGTCCTAAGAACTGCATCCGATCCGTGTCCTCCAACAGCAGTCCAATCAGTAATGCCTGCGACTGTAAAGTTGGGCTTATCGGCAAAATCTATGTTCTCAGCGCCAGTGGCACTTGTAACGATCGTCAGAACGACGGAGGTCGTCGTTGCGCGAGTCGATAACATCGCAGACGCGTGCTTATTCTCCTTTTCTGCATCCACTCGATAATTTCCAGATCCCACTGTCGCGAATGCAAAACTACCGTGCAAGTCTGTTCGTGTCGTAGCAATGATAGTTTCAGCTTGCCGCAACCGTACAACAGCATCTGGAATCAGGTTGCCACTCGCATCATTTACGACACCATAAATTGCAGCCGGTTTTGTCTGTTGCGCAATGCCCCACTCACTGATTCCGGGGAGAAAAGTAGATATCAGCAATAGACTGGCTCTCCCCCTACAAAAATTTCGCGTGATCTTCTGGAAGGCGAGAAAGCGTGCCATAATTTCCGAATTGTACTCTGGAGATTTGGATAGACGCATTAGCATCTCTCACGTCAGTCGAGAAACACATAGCGACGCTCTCTCGGACGAACTCCCGCAGCGTGATATTATCAGGGTCATTTCAATAGGAAACTTTATTCCTACTCAAGTGGAGGGGACTTGCACAACATAGAAGAGCGGATTGGCAAGGCTCTCGATGTTTTTCAAATCGAACTGCCGTCCTGGGGGTTCGCCAACACCGGCACGCGATTCGGTAAGTATTTACAGTCTGAGGCTGCAACTTGCATTGAGGAAAAGTTTGCCGATGCTGGAGAGGTACATTCGCTGACCGGATGTTGCCCTACGCTCGCATTGCATGTTCTGTGGGATCTTCCAGGCGGCGAAGCGGACACGACAAAAATCCGCGACTTGGCAACGAAGCACGGCATCCGCCCTGGCTCTATCAATCCCAATCTTTTTGAGCGGCAGGAATATAAATTCGGATCTATCTGCAATCCTGACTCGGTAATCCGCCAACTTGCCTTAGACCACCTGCTGGAATCGGTGAGGATCGGCAAAAGACTTGAGTCACGAGACATTTCCTTATGGATAGCGGACGGATCGAACTATCCCGGGACGCAGAGTATTCGAAAGCGGATCGAATGGATGGCTGACGCGCTCGCTGCAACACATGCCGAACTAGGGTTGGAACAGCGCATGCTGATTGAATACAAGCCGTTTGAGCCAGCCTTTTATCACACCGATATTGCAGACTGGGGCATGGCTCTGCTGCTGGCGCGACAGGCAGGCCTGCAGGCGGCGGTGTTGGTCGATACGGGACATCACTACCAGGGGCAAAACATTGAACAGATCGTCGCCTGGTTGCTCCGGGAAGGCCAGCTTGGAGGGTTCCACTTCAATGATCGCCGATACGCGGATGATGATCTGACATTAGGGTCGATTGACCCATACCAGGTATTCCGTATTTTCCACGAATTGCTTTCTTCTGAAAACGGGTTTGACCAGGTCGCCTTTATGGTCGACCAGAGCCACAACATGAAAGGCAAATTGGAGGCGATGGTTCAAACTGTATGCACCGCGCAGGAGATATTTGCGAAGGCTGCATGTGTTGACCGTCAGGAATTGGTCGAATACCAAAAGCAATGCCGCCTAGTAGATGCGGAAGAATGCCTGCGTCGGGCCTTCTGGCTTGATGTGCGCCCTATGGTCCGTGAATGGAGAAAACAGCGTGAACTGCCAGAAGAGCCGATGGCAGCGTTACGCCAGAGTGGGTACGTGGAACGCATTCGCGCTGAGAGAAAAGCCGCGAATGCACAGTCTGCCTCATCGTATGCATAATGTCGCAATATCGAATTGCACCAGAGAATTCCGATAGCAACCCTTTATGATAAGGCTGACTGTAAGCTCATTCGAGGCCTGCTTTGCCTATCTCTACGACGAAACGACTATACCTGGTTCCTCTTCTCTCTAAAGCTTTAGACATCCTGGAACTATTGCAGCGTGAGGATCGCCCTATGTCGCTTGAGGCGATCTACCAACGCACTCACATCTCAAAAACCACCGTATATCGTGTGCTCAAAACCTTTGTGCATCGCGGGTACGTGGCGCAGTCACAGGATGGGCAGTATCGGCTGATCAGCCGCCCTCGCAAGGTACGCTTTGGGTTCGGTAAGCAGAGTGGAGACATGCCGTTTTCAGAGGCTGTCACAGCCAGTCTTCAGGATGCCGCAGCGCAAGCTGGGGTAGATCTAACTATTCTGGACAATTGCTATGATGCAGAGACTGCGGTGAAAGCAGCGGAAGAGTTCGTAAAGAACCGCGTGGATCTAGTCATTGAATTTCAGATTGACCAGAAGGTTGCACCCATTATTGCGGATAAAATCGCCACCGCAGGCATCCCACTGATTGCGATTGATATTCCGCATCCACACGCAACATACTTCGGCGTAGATAATTTTCGCGTTGGAATGGTGGCAGGGCAGTCTTTAGCCGAGCATGCAGTTGCGAACTGGGGTGGGAAGGTGAATTGGGTGCTCGGACTCGATATTGAAGATGCTGGGCCGCTGGTGCAAAGTCGCATCACTGGTGCGTTCGAAGGCATACGCGCACAGTTGCCGGACCTTCCGGTGGAGTCTTTTGTCCGCATGGATTGCAGAGGCATCCGCGAAAAAAGCGCCCGGCTGGTCACTGACTTTCTGAACAGGCATCCTAAAGATCGGCACATATTGGTTGCAGGCGCTACAGACACGAGCGCATTGGGTGCCCTAGAAGCTGCGCGCAGCCTGAAACGTGAAAAACATGTTGCCATTGTGGGACAGGATTGCATTCCTGAAGTCCTCGAGGAGATGCGACGCCCAGGCAGTCCTTGGGTGGCCTCCGTCTCTCATGAAGCAGCAAGCTACGGTCCGATGCTCATACAGCTAGGACTGTCCCTACTTCAAGGACAGACTGTTGCCCCATATAACTTTGTTGAACACAAGCTGGTAACAGCTGAATCATTGCACAACCGTCATCTTTAAATAGTAGTGTGCTCTCTCAATCCATCGTTTTTCATCGACGACCTAAAGGTTTGTTTTGGAGCATATATCAATATAGAAATATTTTTCCTATTGGTATATGCTGCCAGCATGGACAGGGGAAACGAGATGAAGGCTCTTGCTAATCTGCGGCTTTTAAAAGATCTGTGGGACGAAAAAGTAGCTTCCACGCTCGATGAACCCGAGCTATTGCGTTACCGCTCCAACCTTCTTGGAGCTGACCTGCGAATCACAAATTTTGGCGGCGGTAATACCAGTTCGAAGCTCCTGCAGCCTGATCCCCTGACCGGTGAACCAATTGAAGTGTTATGGATCAAGGGCAGTGGCGGTGATCTTGGCAGTATCCAGCGTAAGGGCTTTGCTACGCTCTATCTCAACAAACTACGCGCACTGGAGAAGCAATACGGTGGAGTAGCCGTAGAAGACCTGATGGTTGAGAAGTATCCTCTGTGCACGTTTGACCAGAATCCAATTGCAGCCTCGATTGATACGCCCTTGCACGGATTTCTTCCCTACCCCCATATCGACCACCTCCATCCGGATTGGGCCATTGCGTTGGCCGCTTCTGCCAATGGCAAGGAGAAGATGCAGGAATTCAACCAGCAATTTGGACACTCTCTTGTCTGGCTTCCATGGCAGAGACCCGGATTTGAATTGGGGATGATGCTGCGGCAGGTTATAGAACAGAATCCGAACGCCGATGGCGTGGTGCTGGGTGGACACGGCCTGTTCACATGGGGCAACACACAACGTGAGTGCTACCTGAATACGCTGGCAGTCATCGATCACCTAGGGCAATTTGTGCAAGAACATCAGTTCCGCAAGCAGGGCGCGATATTTGGTGGAGAAGTTACTAAAACACGCGCAAATAGCAAAGATCTCGCTCTCGAGCTCCTGCCCTTTCTGCGTGGGCATGTCTCCCAGCAGAAACCTTTGATCGGAAGCTGGACAGATATTCCGGATGTTATGCAATTTGTAAATGCGCACGATGCGGCAGCACTGGCACATCTGGGCACCAGCTGTCCGGACCACTTTATCCGAACAAAAATCCGCCCAATGTTTGTGGCCGCAAGCGCGGAAGATGATGTTGCCGTCCTAAAAAAGAAGCTTGAATCGGCGTTAGCCAATTATCGAGCAGAATATGAATCCTATTACAAGCAACATGCGGAACCCGTTTCCCCAGCCATGCGCGATCCAAATCCAACGGTCGTGCTGATTCCTGGCCTCGGCATGTTCTCCTTTGGCAAGACCAAAGCGGAGGCACGAATCACCGGCGAGTTCTACGTCAATGCGATTCATGTCATGGAAGGCGCAACGGCGCTGAACGGGAATGAACCGATGCACGAACTGCCTCAGGCGGGACCCGCAGCCCCAAGAGATGCATTCAAAGTTCATGCTAATTATGTGTCGCTGCCCCCATCAGAGGCATTCCGCATCGAATATTGGGCTCTTGAAGAAGCAAAGATTCGCAGGCAGCCTCCGGAAAAAGAACTCAGCAGACGGGTTGTGTTGGTTGTTGGCGGAGCAAGCGGCATAGGTAAAGCGTCTGTGTTGCTCGCAGCTCAACGCGGCGCACACATTATGATCGCGGACCGCGATCTGGTTGGCGCAGAAGCAGTAGCGAAAGAAGCCCGCGAGATTGCCGGAAAGGACGCTATTGGTATTACCGAGATTGACATTCGCAGCCGGACTGCGATTGAGAGCGCCATGAAGGCCTCCGTGGCGCAGTTCGGCGGCCTGGATATTCTGATCAATACGGCAGCGATCTTCCCATCTTCTCCCACAGGCGTGATTGACGATAGCACTTGGGGAACCACGCTTGATCTAAATGTGACAGCGAACTATCTGCTTGCCGATGAGGCGGCCAAACTCTTCGCTACGCAGGCCCTTAATGGAGTCATCGTACTAACCAGTTCAGCGAATGCGGTAGTGCCCAAACGAGGCAGTGAGGCTTACGATGTAAGCAAGGCGGCATTGAGCCACTTGGTACGAGAGCTGGCTGTAGCGTTGGCACCACATGTAAGGGTAAATGGCATCAGTCCGGCCACAGTGGTCAAAGGGTCAACGATGTTTCCGCGCGACCGAGTGATCGCATCCTTAAAAAAATACGATATAGACTTTGACAATGCTGCCAGCGACGACCAGCTTCGCGAATCACTCGCTACGTTCTACGCAAGACGTACCCTGACCCACCAACCCATTGACCCCGTGGACTGCGCACAGGCGATTTTGTTTCTTGCCGGACCGCACACACGCTGCACAAGCGGCCACTTAATTCCCGTTGATGGTGGCCTGCCTGAGGCCTTCCTGCGGTGAGTTTGCAGCCAACTCTGGTAGCAATTGATCTCGGCGCAGAAAGCTGCAGAATCTCTCTGCTCGAATGGGACAACTGTCGACCGAAAATCTCGATCGTGCGGCGGACGAACAATCAGCCACAGGACGACGGAGCAGGCGGCCTGCGCTGGAATCTGGACCGGATTTGCAACGAAGTCGATGCGGGACTTCGCGAGTGTGCAGCATTAGCGAGCAAACCGATCGATGCGATTGGCGTGACGGGTTGGGCTGTGGACTATGTGCGTCTCAATTCGGCAAGCAAGCCACTGTCGCAGCCATTCTGTTATCGGGATGAGCGCAATCAAAAAGCCCTGAAAGCCGTGCATGCGCTGATTCCAGAAACAGAGTTATATGCGATTGCTGGAACGCAAATACAAACGATCAATACGATCTATCAACTTTATGCGGACAAGCTGGCTGGAATCTCTGCTTCGACTCCGTGGGTCAATCTGCCAGAGTATGTGCTTCATCGACTCGGCGCACCTCGTATAGCGGAATACACGAATGCGACACACACCGGGCTAGTTGATCTGGAGAAGCGTGCATGGTCCGCTCCGCTTTTCGCGGCTCTCGGACTTTCCTTGGAGGCAGCACCCGAGCTCGTAGAAACCGGAATGATTCTGGGCACGCTGAACTGCGACTTGCGCAGCCTTCCCGCATTCGCCAATACGCAACTCATTGCCCCGGCCTGCCATGATACGGCTTCAGCCGTGGCAGGAATACCGGTAATGAGCAGCGAGCCCTGGGCCTATCTCAGTTCTGGAACCTGGTCGCTGCTGGGCCAGTTGCTTGCAACTCCACTTAGAACTTCTGACGCCTGCGCGCGGGGCTTCACCAACCTCGGTAGCGCGGGCAGAAAGATTCTCTTTCATCGCGGTATTCCGGGCATGTGGCTGCTGCGCCAGTACCTCAATGTCTGGGATCCGGCACGTACGTGGGACTTTCCTGAATTGATTGCAGAGGCTGAAAGACTACACCCTCCCGATTCGCTGCTTGATCTGGATGATCCCACGCTTGGTCTCACTGGAGATATGGCGCAGCGTATCAACGATCAGAGAATCCGTCGTCAGCTACAACAGCTTCCACAGGGGCACGAGGCCGCGCCACAATATGCAAATTTGATCTTTCACAGTCTTGCCGCACGTTATGCAACACTACTGGACGATCTCGAATCTTTAACAGGACGGCGCGCTGCGCGTATATATGCCGTCGGAGGCGGCAGCCGTAATGATTACCTCAATACATTGACGGCGGTCGCAACGGGTGTTCCCGTGCATCGATGCTCTGTGGAGAGTACGACGCTTGGAAATTTTGCAATTCAATGGGCTCGTCTCGATCAAACACAGGGCAGTCCGTCTTTGGACTCAATTGCTTCGAAAGCCATAAAGCTTGCTGAAGCCCACATTTCCTAACCGTGAAATGCGTCGATTGCCATCATCACCACTACCTAAGCTCATGCATTTGCATGTAGACACTAGGAATAAATTTTCCTGACAAGCAGATTCTCAATACGCTCCTGCTTACCGGATTTTGGCTTTGGCGCTATTGCATCTTTTTCCGCCTTAGCTGCAATTTCATCTAGTGAGAGCTTCCCTGCAAGCATCGCCTGAGCTTCCGTCGTCTTCCAGCCTGCATAACGTTCCGCGATAATGGAGTCGTACTCTCCCTCTTCAATCAGATGAGCAGCAGTCAGAAAGGCTCGTGCACACAGGTCAATGCCACCAACATGCGCATGGATAAGATCCTCTGGCATAAAGCTCTGACGACGTACCTTCGCATCGAAGTTGCAGCCTCCAAGCCCAAGACCTCCGGCTTTAATCACCTGATACATAGCCATCGTCATCGTCCATAGATCATTTGGGAACTGATCTGTATCCCATCCGAGCAACATGTCGCCACGGTTGATATCTAACGAACCAAAAATGCCCAACGCACCCGCTGTTGCGATCTCATGTTCAAAGCTGTGGCCAGCCAAGGTAGCATGATTCGCTTCAAGGTTGACCTTGACTTCCTTCTCTAAGCCAAAGCGCTTTAGGAAGCCGTAGACTGTGGCTGCATCAAAGTCATACTGGTGCGAAGTTGGTTCTTTGGGTTTCGGTTCGACGAGTATCTGCCCTTTGAAGCCAATCTTGTGTTTATAGTCGACAACGAGCGAAAGGAAGCGTCCCATCTGCTCCAATTCCTGCTTCATGTCGGTATTCAATAATGTCTCGTACCCTTCACGGCCACCCCACAGCACATAGTTGGAGCCGCCAAGCTGTTGTGTCGCATCCATGCAGTGCTTTACGGTAGCAGCCGACCAAGCGAAGACCTCCGGGTCAGGATTCGTCGCAGCGCCCGCCATGAAACGTGGATGTGAAAACAGGTTTGCCGTACCCCATAGCAACTTCGTCTGCGACGAGGTCATCTTTTCGGCCAGATAGTCCACCATGGTATGCAGGTTCTTCAAAGTGCCCGCTAATGTTGGCTCCGCGGGAGCAATGTCAGCATCATGGAAGCAAAAAAACGGCGAGCCAAGCACACGGAAGAAATCAAATGCCGCATCGGCCTTCAGCTTTGCCAGGGTGAGCGGATCACCTGGAGCCATCCACGGACGGTCGATCGTTGGGCCACCAAATGGATCGCTACCCGTCATGGCGAATGAGTGCCAGTAGGCAACGGCAAAACGAAGATGCTCGCTTAGCGGCTTACCCAATACAACGCAGGCAGGATCATAGTACCGATACGCTAAGGGATTGGTGCTCGAAGGACCTTCAAATTTCACCGCGGGAAAGTGGCTAAAGATTGTTTCAGACAAAATGCTTTTCCTTTCATCTCATGGCGAACAGTGAATGACTGGGTAAAAAATTCGAGCGGGGGGCAATGCTCTTCCATGCATAACGTAAAAGAAGAACAACAAAATTGTTCCTCTTTATTGATTTCTATGTCAAGAAACTCTGTCGCTTCTTTCTTCGGGAAATGATTCTCTCTTCACAATGTTGTTTCTTCAAAAATTGCCGGGTCACTGGTACTTGGTCGCCTTGTCTCAATATGTCCGGCAAAACGTCTCAGGTAGTTTGGCATCTCCGCAACGGCAACAGACAGATCGTACCAACTCGAACTGGAAGCCAAGTCCCAATGGTCATCAACGCTTGCTCCTGCGACAACCTTATAGGTGCGTACGGCGCTCTTGGTATAGGTATTCATTACCCTGAAAGTACACGGCGACGAGCCATAGTTCGTTAGTGCGAGCGACACATTACCCTTCGTAATGTCATATCGAACCTTCACCTCAGGGTGGGCCCTCCCATGCTCTCTCACCTCTTCGACATTTCCTCGGAAGTGACAGTGAGATCCATTCGGGCCGTAGGCGGAAAGGTCGTAAGCTCCATTCGTTTCTTTTGTTGACCAATAGTCGGAAAAGTTATCCCCGGCCGAAATCGAGTAACGCCTTGGGTTATCGTCGGGCTTCATGCCGTTGTATACATAAAACCCTCCTCCAGCTTCTCCCGTATTCGCAAAATCAATCCAGACCTTTTCTACTACCGCATCTGTCTCATCGTCACGTAAACGTGCATGCACAAAGAATTCGTAGGGGAGAGCACGCGCTTTACGAACGCCCGGCTCCTGCTTCGGCATGGACTGGACATCGGGCACATGATATGGCCGATGTTGCGAGACAATCAGCTTCGGCACCACAAAATGTGGAATACCGGGCTCAGGCGGACTGGAAAAGTTAAACGCTGAGGTCAGATCACCGCAGAGAGAACGACGCCAGGTGCTGATATTGGGTTCCGGAATATCAAATCTTGCCTCAAGGAATCGGAGAACAGAGGTATGGTCGAAGACCTGCGAACAGACCCACCCGCCAGTCGTCCACGGGGAAATAATCAACATAGGGACACGTGGCCCAAGGCCAATCGGCTGAAGACCGCCAGGATCGGCATTCGGAATCAGAGGCCGCTTATTGTCTGGATACTTGTCCAGATCCAGTATTTCGTCTCCCAGGCTCTCCAACAGATCCTTCGAAACCATCCCCTGTGCGTTCACCTCACTCGTAAGTGGAGGCATCGGAGGGACGATGTGATCAAACTGACCATCATTTTCGTCATAGTTAATGAAGAAGACAGTTTTGCTCCAAACATCCGGATTAGCCGTCAGGGCTTCAAGCACAAGATTGATATAGTACGCGCCGTCAGATGGGCAGGCCTCAGGATGCTCGCTGTATTTATAGGGCGCGACAATCCAGGACACATGAGACAGTCGGTTCTTGACGACGTCCTCGCGAAATTCGCGGAGAGTGTAATTTGACACCCCTTTCATCACAAGGGGACTTGAAGGCGACGCTCCTTCTTTTACCTGGTATTGCGCAAAAAACTCAAGAGAATTGTCCGTGTAATTGTCTGTTGGTGTGCCCGGCTCTCCAGAGCCTCCTTGGTAAAGCTTCCAACTGACTCCATGGGCCTCCAACCGTTCTGGATAAGTTGTCCAGGTATATCCGTTCGTCTCACCGCGTTCCCCCATGCCAGGGCCATTGGGTTTGGAGCCATAGACATTGCGCGGATCGATGGTGCCCGACCACAAATAGATTCTGTTCGGCGCTGTGTTGGAGTGGATTGAGCAGTGGTATGCATCGCATATCGTGAAAGCATCTGCCAGCGCGTAATGGAAGCTCACGTCTTCCCGCTTGAGATAGCCCATCGTCACGACATCCTGCTTCTGGTTCACCCACTGATTGTGCTTTCCATGATTCCATGCCAGATGTCCACTACTCCATCCATGATCGGTACCGGGAGAAAACTCTGTCGTTGCCTTCGGATTTAAGTAGAAAGGCAGCACATAAGGAGCATCAGAACGCAATCCTCGGGAGTGATATCGACTAGTGTGAACGGTGGCCGGGGGCTGATACCAGATCGGCTTCCCATTCGGAAGCCTGACCGGCCGGGGATCATTAAAACCGCGCACCCCTTTAAGAGTGCCGAAATAATGATCAAACGATCGGTTCTCCTGCATCAGAATGACAACATGCTCTACGTCTTTGATCGTACCGCTAACATGATTAGCCGGAATGGATAGAGCCTTGCTAATGCTTGCTGGGAAAACTCTTGCTCCGGCTGCGGCACCTGCAGCCGAGGTCATAGCCATACGTAGAAAATCGCGGCGGCTTTTTCTGCTCTTCATGCGAATTAAAACCTCGTCCTCGTCGTATTACCGACGTTTGCAATATGCGCGCACAGAAATATGCGTAATACCTTGACTCTATCGGTGTCGATATATGTTGAGGAAGGTTCTTAACAGTTCAGCAGCATTCTCATAACGACTTGAGAGGGCTATCTAGAAGGATAGTTTACGGAACTGTAAATTTTGGATCTACCTATCCAACCTCACTTGATGCCTCTATCGGATGAAAAGGACCCGGGTTTGCATTACTGTAATTCCAATAGCGCGCCATGATTCCGGCTGAAATGAGAGATGTCACGAGGAGAAGATTAAAGAGATTATCCCATCCATAGTGGTGGGCAAAGCGTGTTACCAGATACGGCGAAAATACCTGGCCGACCGACCCCACTCCATTGACAAAAGCGATGGCACGTCCAGAGACACTAGATGGCACACTCTCAAGTACTGCAGTAGATACCATCAGAGCATCGGGACCATAGATAAGGATGCCCATAAAAGAGATGCTCGCAGCACTTGCCCACCATCCCAGCGTGCTCACCAAAGGTTCCAGCAATGACATAAAGCCAAGAGCAAACAGCATTATGGCCGCAACTGGATATCGCCTCTCCTCAAAATACCGATTCGACATGTAGGTAGCCAGGACAGCACCCACAAATCCGAACAACTCGAACAGCGCAGAGGTCGAACCCGCTAATGAGTCTGAATAATGGACTTTCTGCACCAGATAGAGTGGCAACCAGAAAAGAAGAGCATAACGAGTCATCTTCAGAAAGAAATACATAGCAGCAATAGCCTGTACTTCTTTATGCTGCAGAATCGTCTTCCATCCCATGCTTGGCGATACCCCCTCTTCGCTGGACAGAGGCGGTAACCCCGCATCTTGCGGATCATCTTTCGTTGTCTTGTAGAAAGAAAACGAGAGAATCGTAAGCAGCAAAGATGGCAATAAGTATGTACGCTTCCATTCATCCGCAGTAAAGAGAAGTGGAGTTGTCGCACACCACGCTGCTAACCCTGTAGCAACAATGCCACCGAGAGAGTAGCTTGAACTCCACCACGCCAATACAACCGACCGCTCTTTACGCACGAACCATGAAGACAGAAGTTTTGCCAGTGCTGGAAAACCAAAGCCCTGTCCAAAGCCATTCAGCACCTGCAGCACAAGAATCGATTTATGCGAATGGAAAGGAATCATTGCTGCAGTGCTGCACGCAGAGACGAGACCGCCAATAAGAGCTGTCCGGCGCGGCCCTTTTATATCCGCAAGCGTACCGGCGATGATATGCCCAACCGTATAAGCCAGGCTAAAAGCGACAAGCAGGTTCGCAACTTCGATCAGGCTTGTGCCCGTTCCTTGTAATCGCTGCAGAAGCCTGACATCTTTGCGGCACAAGTAATAGCCTGCATATAACAGCCAGCTGGAGCCGAATACACGGCTTCTCAATCGGCCATATTTTGTCCCTTGCAGATCTGACTCTGATGCCATCCGACTATTTCCCCACGACTTTGAAGACCTGAATCACGGTATGTAGAACTCCACTTGTGGAGAAGAATCCCTCAAAACAGCCTGCACCACATGTCCCGCCATCGCACCTTCGTTGAGTTGCGCTGGAAAGGTGTCCTTGCTGGTAATAAGTTTCGCCAACCGATTTATCGACTCCCCATCGGTTCCGCACATCCACAATATGGCTGGGTGCTCGGGCAGCACTGTTAAGATCGCCCCATGCTCATCCGGAAGCGCCGGATTGAATTGGTCGACCAGATGCAGAGCTTTGGGTAGCCCAACGATTCGATAACGCAGACGCTTATCCTTTGCCAATTCGTAAGGCGTCGCCAAACTGCTGTGAATCATTGCCGCATAGCTCTCAAATTCACCCGGTTTAGGCTCATCTTTCGGATCGTGGCCACTCATCACTGGCTTTAGATCGTAACGCCCAGCGAGCCATATCAATGGAAGAATCGCCTGCAGATCGTCATTCGATGCCGTCTCCCGATCTGGCCTCTCGTCGGCAAAAATCATTGCGGTCTTTCCCTGCAAACGTGCATCCCAAAACTGATGATATGGATCGCCACTCATAATTTGCTGGCGCAGGAATAATGCACAAATAAAGAGCGCGATAAAGGTTGGCCGAGTGATACCAACAAGGCTTATCGGAGGAACAATGGATTGCGCTTCGGCCAGTGTTTTTGTCTGCTCCGTAGCAGACTCCGATAATGGATGCTCCGAACCCGAAGTTTGCTCCGTGACATATACAAACCTTGGGCTATACGAACCGGGTAACAACTCGATTCGATAGCCGCTCTTCGCGGGTTGTGTTGAATAAAAGGACTTTAACCGTTTTCGAACATCGTTAGCCCGCACTCTGACCGTGGCATCGGAACTGGGGTCGTAGGAGGTATCGCGACCAAGCAGATCCAAACCAATGCTGCGCTCTTTGAGGGAGTCAATGCGACCATCAAGCGCAACCTGCACGATGTAGCCCAAGAACTCGCAGCTTTTTTTGCTGCTGCTGAAGCTCGTACTAGAAAGGATTGTAGCCAGTTCCTCCTTCACAGCCGTCTGCAGGCGCGCCGCCTCAACAAAGCTTTCAGGCTCTGGCGGTCCAGCCTGCGTCGCCGAACGGCCTGACCGAGCAGATACCTCTAACATCTCGATAGCCATTGAGATCGATCGTAGACCCGGTTCGTTAATCTCACTTGAAATGAATAGACAGCTTTAAAGATGGCAGATCTTTGTCACGAATTTATTTCATTCATGTAAATAAACATTGCCTAAGCTATTTAGATTCAATCGCTCAATGCGTCGTTGAACCGTTAAAAACCTTCCGTGGCTCAAGGAAACACTCTACGTTCGTTGCAGCTTCCCCAAATTCTCAAGGTCATCTCTCTCTCTTGGCAAACGCTACTTTCCAGTACGCCTGAGAGTGACAACCACAGAATCCGCTGCATTCAGGAGCCCGAGACGTTATGAGCAATCCCTCTAGATTCGTGTCCCGACATTGGACCATGTCTGTCTACATTTTCAATTTCTTCGCGATGCTGGCTTTATCTCTGTTCGCAGGCCACCTCCATGCGCAATCGATTCAAGGCAGCATCCTTGGAACGGTAACGGACGCAACAGGTGCCGTCATCCCCGGAGCAACTGTTACCCTAAAAAACATCAACGAAGCAACGACCCGTTCCACAACCTCAAGTGCCTCAGGCACCTATCAGTTCATCGACGCAAAAGCCGGCCGCTACACCCTTGAAGTCGCTCGCGACGGATTTGAAAGATGGACTGCGACCGACATCGTCCTGGTCGTCCGGCAACAGCTCCGTATCGACGCGTCCCTTGTCCCCGGAAATATTCAACAAGAGATTCAGGTCTCAGGTGACACCGTCAGCACAATCGATACCGATTCAGCCGCAATCGCAGCCACCTACTCGGGAACAGAAGTCGCCAACCTGCCAGTCAACACCCGGGCAAGCGCCAGCGGCACCAGTGCATTAGGTATCGTCGCCACGCTACCCGGCGTTCAGGCCGACCATAACTCATTCGCGCTCCAGGGAGGCCTTCCGTTCCAGACCGAAGTCTCCGTTGATGGCATTACAATCCAGAGCGCGAACGGAAACTCGCCGATTGCGGATGCCTTCCCTTCTTCTGAATCGATCGCAGAACTGCGTGCGGAAGGAGTCATGAATAACGCCGAATTCGGGCAGCCCGGTGAAATCACCGTCACGACCAAAGGCGGCACCAATACGATTCACGGTTCTGCATTTTGGTATCACCAAAACGCTGCCTTCAATGCCATTCCGTATACATTCCCCACGACCAAAGTGAAGCCGAAGCTCGTCAGCAATACCTACGGTGGCAGTTTTGGCGGTCCGGTCGTCATTCCGCACCTCTATGACGGACACAATAAGACCTTCATCTATGGTGCTTATGAAGGATGGCGGCATCCATCTCAAGAGACAAAACAATACAAAGTCCCCAGCACTCTTATGAAGAAAGGCGACTTCTCACGATATGTTTCCCCTGGCTTCACAGGCCTGATCAATCCGAATACAGGTGGTAGCTATGGAACCCAGCTACCTTCCATCAATGCTGCGGCTCAAAAGCTGCTTTCCTTCTACCCCGACCCAAACGTTGGCGATCCTGCAGCATTCACTGATGACGGTGTATCAAACTATGTTGTGAATAAGGATGCGAGTGGACATTCCGATCAGTTTGATATCCGCGCCGATCAATATTTTGGCTCGAACCAGAAGTTCCTCCTATGGGGACGATTCACATGGAAAAATTTCCCTATCAATAGCCCCGAGCCGCTTTCCGTTCCCTCGGCGCTCAATACAAATAAGTCGCGCGTATTGAAGATTAGCGCCAACTGGACAATTACCCCACGCCTCATCAACGAAGGTGGATTTGGTTTTACGCGGTATACCTCAGGTCAGACCAACAGCTTCAATGGCAAGTCCTTCACACAAGGACTTGGTCTGAACGGACTGCAAAATCTCTTCTACAACGGTATTCCTGAGGTCGACTTCAATAACATCAGCGCCCTTGATGCTGACCGCCTCGATTCGCTCAACAAGGCAAACACCTTGGTCTACACCGATTCATTGAGCTGGTCCAAAGGCCATCACGATTTCAGGTTTGGCGTTGACATCCGTACACTGCAGGCAGCCAGCCCCTTGGGCTTCAATGGCGCAGACAACTACGGAACCTTCCAGTTCAACACCAACAACAGCGCGGGCCTGTTTACAGGCGTTGACTTCGCTGACTTTCTCCTCGGAATGCCTTATCAGACCTTCTATGACGTTGTGCAGCAGGACAACGATGGCCGATCCATTCACTACCACTTCTTTGCCCAGGATCAGTGGAAGGCAACGCCGAATCTGACCCTTAGCTATGGCATCCGTTATGAACTTCATCCCGGTTATCACGATGTCGGAGGGGACATCGGAAACTTCGACCCCTCTGTGCCTCTCTCTGGTGCCGCTATCTACCCGGATGGAAAGGCTAGCCTGCTAGCGCAGAGCTTCCTTGCAAGCGCCAATGCCTGCAATCCCGACGGCATCCACAATACAAACTCCGCCGTTATCAACGGTGCTCCTTGCATGCCAGTGATGACAAACAGCCAGGCAGGCTATCCCGCCGGCTTAAAGAAGTACCCGCATCTCCGCTTCATGCCACGCTTTGGATTTGCCTATCGTCCCTTTGGGAATGACAAGACGGCTATCCGTGGTGGCTTTGGCATGTACAACATCACGATGCTGGGTTCAAACTTCTACTCCCTCACGGGAACTCTACAGGCGCAAACAACCCAGTACACCAATACCTACGACAAAGTCACCCATGCCATTGGATACCAGTGGCCCAACATCTTTGCCGGAGCAGGCAGCAGCGGTTGCACAACATGCTATGGCCAGGATTACTTCGGAACAGCTAATAGCACCAACTGGAAAGATCCTTATACCGAGCAGTGGTCTCTGAGCGTCGATCATGACTTCGGCTCTGGGTATGCCGGCCGAATCTCTTACATCGGCTCTGTCACCCACCAACTCGTCTGGGCCCCTGACGAAAACACGCTTCCCTTCTCCAGCACAGTCTCTGCCAATAACCAGCCGCTCAGCGCTCGCCGTTTCCCGAACTGGGGTCGTATCAACACACGTGCAACAGGCGCAAACGCCAATCTGCATTCCGCACAGGCAGAATTCAATCACCGCTTCCAGAAAGGGCTGCAGTTCAACTCCTCCTGGACCTACTCGCGCTCTCTTGCCGACAACCAGGGTCCTGCAAATACAGGCTTCGCCGGTGAGAGCGGTGGCGCGCGCGCAACATCTATCCTCACCAGAAAACCCGACTTCGGTAACGTCTACGGCACCCGTCGTCATCGCTGGAACACAACCGTGGTGTATGACCTTCCGTTCGGGCGCGGACGCCAGTACGGTGGGAATATGTCCCGTATCGCTGATCTGTTCGTCGGAGGATGGCGTCTATCGAATATCTTCCTCTGGCAGACGGGTCCGTTCGAGTCCCCCTACTTCCCCTCAGGTCAGGGTGATCCCTCTGGCACCGGCTCCGGTCTCAATGGCACAGCCTCTGGCTTTGATGGAGGACATCGCAATCAGGCTGCAGACCGAAATCCCGGAATCGGCATCAAGCCGTCGCAGCAGACAAGAATGCAATGGATCAACCGAGGAGCGTTTGTATGCCCCGGCAATCCGAACTGGCAACCTGGAACTTCATGCACGACAGGTAGCGGCTCTGGTCCCGTACCTCTACCGATCGGCCGCTTCGGAAACGCTGGCGTAGGTTCTGTGGTCGGCCCTGGAACAGTCAACCTCTCGACAGGCCTCAGCAAAAGCTTTCGCATCACCGAAAGAGTCAACCTCAAAGCTGAGGGCACATTTACCAATGTGCTTAATCACACCAACCTGAGCGACCCGAACATGAACATCGCGTCACCGAGCTTTGGCTTAATCAGCAGCAGCATCGGTTCCGACTTTGGAGGAGCTCGCAGCGGGCAGATATCTATGCGCTTGGATTTCTAAGTAATTCAACCTTTCATTCCAACAAAAGAGAGCGGCCATCAAGCCGCTCTCTTTTCTTTAGCTTCATGAAGCCTTTCCCTCTGTTGACTTTGCAATGGTTGAACCACCGCTCTCTGACAACCCTTTTCAGAAGCTTGTGAATATCCCGTAACATCATTTTTTTCGCCAGAGCTCTTCCCTCTCATATCTGATTAAGCCTATGCTGCTTGGGTTGCTGGGGATTACATCTGCACCCCGCAGAAACAGGAATATTATGAGCACTGGTACAAGCATCCATCCCTTAGAACAAAACTCGGTCAGCATCCAGCCTGATTTCCTCCCGCTAAAAGGGACCGATCACGTTGAATTCTATGTAGGTAATGCACGGCAAGCTGCCTATTTTTACCGTGCGGCCATGGGGATGTCGCTGGTTGCCTATGCCGGCCCGGAGACTGGCCAACGCGACCGTGTCTCCTACGTAGTTCAACAGGGAAAAGTTCGCTTTGTATTGACCACCGCATTGCGCAGCAATAACTCCATTGCAGATCATGTGCAGCGGCATGGTGATGCTGTACATACCGTAGCTCTTTGGGTCGACGACGCCCGCTCCGCCTGGAACGAGACCGTAAGCCGTGGTGCAGTCAGCGTTGCCGAACCGTATGTGCTTTCAGACGAACACGGCACCGCCGTACTGTCGAGCATCCAGACCTACGGCGACACGATTCACACCTTCGTCGACCGCAGCGCTTATACCGGTCCTTTTCTTCCTGGCTTCCGCGCTGTCGAAAACGATCCCATCGCTCGCCCTGTCGGACTGCTTCACATCGATCACATGGTCGGCAATGTTGGCTGGCACGAGATGAATACCTGGGTCGACTTCTATGCCAAAGTGATGGGCTTCTCGCTCTATCAACACTTCGACGATAAAGACATCTCTACCGAATACTCTGCTCTCATGTCGAAGGTAATGGCGAACGGAAACGGTTACGTCAAATTCCCCATCAACGAACCGGCCGAGGGGAAGCGCCGTTCGCAGATTGAAGAATATCTCGACTTCCACGCTGGCCCCGGCGTACAGCATATTGCGCTTGCCACCAAGGACATCCTGCATACCGTCAGCAAGCTGCAGGAGCAAGGCATCGAGTTCCTCCGCGTGCCGCACACGTACTACACGCAATTACAGGAACGCGTCGGCAAGATCGATGAACCGGTCCATGAACTGGAGAAGCTCGGCATCCTCGTCGACCGCGATGACGAGGGTTATATGCTCCAGATTTTCACAAAACCTGTCGAAGATCGCCCCACACTCTTCTTCGAAATCATTCAACGTAAGGGCAGCCGAAGCTTTGGCAAGGGCAACTTTAAAGCGCTCTTTGAAGCCATCGAGCGAGAGCAGCAGGCTCGAGGCAATATGTAGCCAAAATTCTGGCGAGTTAATAGGTGAGGAATTCATGTCCAGTGAAGTTCAATATCAATCCGGCTTTGGTAATGAGTTCGCCACCGAAGCCGTTGCAGGAGCACTGCCTGTCGGTCAAAACTCGCCGCAAAAGCATCCGCTTGGGCTTTACACAGAGCAATTCAGCGGAACACCATTTACCGCTTCGCGATCTGTCAATCGACGCACATGGACATACCGCATTCGCCCTTCAGTGACACACCATCCCTATCAGGAGATTCCCTCACGCCAGGTTCGTAGCGGGCCATTTACAGAGGTTCCCACCTCACCCAATCAACTGCGCTGGAATCCCTTGCCGTTCCCGGATGAGCCAACCGACTTTGTCGATGGCATTGTTACGTTGGGCGGAAATGGCGACCCGGCCATGCAGACCGGCGTCGGCATCCACCTCTATGCGGCAAACGCTTCTATGAACGGCCGCTTCTTCTACAACGCCGATGGGGAGATGCTGATCGTTCCGCAACTCGGCGAGTTGCGCTTCTGCACCGAGCTCGGCATTCTCGATGTGATTCCCGGCGAGATCTGCGTCATTCCGCGAGGTGTCAAATTTCGGGTCGAACTGAAAGAAGAAAAGGCTCGCGGCTATATCTGCGAAAACTACGGCCTGACATTCCGTTTACCCGACCTCGGCCCAATTGGAGCTAATGGCCTCGCGAACCCCCGCGACTTTCTGGCTCCCACCGCAGCCTTTGAAGATCGGGAAGGTGAGTTTCACATTACGTCGAAGTTTCTTGGGCGACTCTGGTCGGCATTTATCGACCATTCGCCGCTCGATGTCGTTGCGTGGCATGGTAACTACGTTCCTTACAAGTACGACATGGCACGCTTCAACTGCATCAACAGTGTATCGTTCGATCATCCTGATCCTTCGATCTACACCGTCCTCACGGCTCCTTCGCCCGTACATGGCACTGCAAACTGCGACTTCGTCATCTTTCCTCCACGCTGGATAGTTGCCGAGCACACCTTCCGCCCACCATGGTTTCATCGCAACATGATGAATGAGTTCATGGGCCTTGTCTTCGGCGCATATGATGCTAAAGCCGAGGGATTCGTCCCAGGGGGTGCCAGCCTCCACAACTGCATGGCCGGCCACGGACCCGACGCCGAAACCTTCGAGCGCGCAAGCTCTGCCGAGCTGAAGCCGCAGTATCTCGATAACACGCTGGCCTTCATGTTCGAAACGCAACTCGTCGTACGTCCAACGGAATTCGCCATGAAGACAAGCATTCTGCAGCATGAATACTTCGAATGCTGGCAAGGGCTCAAAAAGCACTTCAACTCGAAGTCCTGAAGACTACCTGCGAATACTCGCCGAACACCTTACTGCATGAGAGATCACGAATGGCCGTTATAAAAGAGAGCTGGGTTGTCTCGGCCAATCACCCTGATTGCGATTTCCCGCTGGATAATCTGCCTTATGGCGTCTTTAGTCACATCGGCGGAAACCGCATTGGCATTGCCATCGGCGACCAAATCCTCGATCTCCGTGGCTGCGCCGAGTCTGACATGCTCTCCGGACTTCCGCAACCAGTCATCGCAGCATGTCGCACAGAGCATCTCAACGGATTGATGTCGCTCGGTCCTGCATCCTGGTCCGTCCTGCGCCGCAAAGTCAACGAGCTCCTCTCCATTAGTCAGACTGCTATCGATCGCATCGCGACTCTGCTGATTCCGATGCAACAAGCCGCCATGCAGCTTCCCGCACAGATCGGTGACTACACCGATTTCTACGCTTCGATCGACCACGCTACGCGCGTAGGCCTTCTACTTCGTCCTGACAACCCTCTGCTGCCGAACTACAAGTATGTACCAATTGGCTATCATGGCCGTGCTTCATCGATTGTGATAAGCGGCACAGAAATAACGCGCCCATCCGGACAGATCAAATCTGCCGATAGTGCTTCTCCAGCCTTCGGGCCAACGCAATCTCTTGACTATGAATTAGAAGTTGGCTGCTTTATAGGCACAGGTAACGCTCTCGGACAAACTATTCCCATCGCGGAAGCAGAGCAACACATCTTCGGGCTATGCCTTGTGAACGACTGGTCAGCACGCGACATGCAATCCTGGGAGTATCAGCCTCTGGGACCCTTTCTTGCCAAGAATTTCGCTACAACCATCTCACCGTGGATTATCCCGCTGGAAGCTTTAGCTCCCTACCGTACTCCCGCGCGTATCCGTAGCGTTGACGATCCTGCTACCTTACCGTATCTCTCTTCATCATCAGTAGATCGAGACGGCATCGACCTCACACTCGAGGTCTACCTGCAATCAGAACAAATGCGCATACATAATGAGCCACCAATCATGCTCAGCCGTGGAAATCTCCGCACGCTGTACTGGACGATCGCTCAGCTGCTAACTCACCATGCCAGTAACGGCTGCAATCTGCGTCCCGGCGATTTAATAGCTACCGGTACAGTCTCCGGCCCCGATGAAGGATCTGAGGGATGCCTGCTGGAGATGAAGCATCGCAAACAATCAATCCGTCTGCCTACTGGTGAAACACGCACATTTCTCGCAGATGGAGATACTGTCGTCTTTCGCGCCTACTCCTATCGCCCCGGCTTTCCCAGAATCGGATTTGGCGAGTGCTCCGGAACAGTCAATGCGCCAGTGCGGACCTGACAATCCTATAGATACAATTCACGCAACCGACTACGGTATCTTTCTATCGCCGTAATGTAAAGAGCGCGTTGATGATCTTGTGGAACAACAGAACGCGCAGGATCCACCTTCACAATACGCCCCACAAGCTCTTCGTAGCCTATCGGTTTACTACTCTGCGCAGCATCAACGTAGATCGCCTGAACAGCAGCACCCAGACTTCCAGCCTCTCCTTCTACAGGAACCTCGATCCTTGCTCCCGTAGCATCGGCGAGGAGCTGCCGCCAGGCCTTCGAACGCGAACCGCCTCCAATCACATAAATCACATCGGCTCTTCTTCCTTCCAGAATCAAGTCAAGCCCACCAAGTACACCGAAGCTCACGCCTTCAATCACCACGCGAACCAGATTCTGCGGTGTGAAGTTGTTCGCCGAAATCCCCAGCAACGAACCACGCGCCTCCGGAAGATCGGGCGTTCGCTCTCCATTCAGGAACGGAAGAAACGTTAGTCCATCGGCACCAGGCTCCGTTGCATCGAGTGCCGGATCAATATCGTTCACCGTCAGCCCCAGAACCTGCAATGTCTGCGTAACCACATTGGTCGCATTCATCGTGCACACAAGTGGAAGCCAGCCATCCGATGATGCGCAGAACGGCGCAACGCTTCCACTTCGATCGCGCGAAGGAGCCGACGCGTGGGTGTACACCGTGGACGACGTCCCCAGACTCAGAGTAACGACTCCATCGCGAACGTTCCCTGTGCCGATAGCGCCCATCATGTTGTCGCCCCCGCCGGGAGCCACAATGCAATGGCGCGAAATCCCCAGCTCATCCGCAACCTGCGGCCTCACCACGCCAACTATCTGATCCGGGGCAATTAACTCTGGCAGTGCCGCAGCAAGCTGACCGCTGCCACCATCGATCGCATCCAACACATCTCGCGCCCACACGCGCGTGCGCGGATCGAAGAATGCCGTCCCCGACGCGTCACCATACTCGGCCTTGAGCTCCCCTGTAAGCCAAAAGTTCAGATACTCATGCGGCAGCAGAATATGGCGGATACGCGTAAAGTTCTCCGGCTCATGCTGCTTTAGCCACAACAGCTTCGACGCTGTGTATCCCGTAAGCGGAACGATGCCGAAACGCTCCATCCACGCGTTCGCACCGCCGAGCATCTCGATCAACTCAGCATTCTGCCGAGCCGTGGATGTATCGTTCCATAGCTTTGCTGGCCGGATTACCTGAAGATGCTCATCCAGCACCACCAGCCCGTGCTGCTGCCCCGATACTCCAATCGCCCGGACATCCTTGCTGCCTGCAGCCTCCAAAGCCTGCCGCGCCGTAGTGCAAAGTGCCTCAATCCACCATTGTGGGTCCTGCTCACGTGTCCCATCCTCACGCTCCATCAAAGCGTGAGAGGCATAGCCCCGTCCGAGAACAGTTCCCTCCACGTCGATCAGTAGAGCCTTCGTTCCCTGCGTGCCACAATCAATACCTAAATACATTCTGTGTAATCTCTCAGTTGTGGAGTATGAAGAAAACGGGCAGGATCAATCCTTTTCAGTACGAAAAATATCCGGCTCACCTTCCCTTGTCAACGCGACCATGCCATCACCCCTATCTGTGATTTTTCTTTTTAGAAACTTTCATGCACACTCTGAACATGGTGCGTGTTGGCATAGACGAAAATGTAGCAGACGAGTTGTTGTCGGATTTCCCTCCGGAAGCACAGATTGTTCGTATCCCTCGCAACAATACCGCGGCAGTCGATGTCGACTTCTGGATCATTCCCTTCAGTCGTCGCGATGCAGCTCAGGCCTTTTCCCATCTTCGTGGCGTAAAGGTCATACAGTCCATGATGGCCGGCGTCGACTGGATCACTTCCTGGTTGCCGCCTGGAGTCCTTCTCTGCGATGGCCGCGGCATCCACGACATCTCCACTTCCGAGTGGGTGATGAGTGCCATCCTTGCTTCCGTCAAGCGCATCCCTCTCTATTGCAACCTGCAGATGCGCCACGAATGGGCTGGCCAGGCTGCCGTGACCGACGGCTACCTCAACGAAACCGGCCCACAAACAGGACTCTATCGCATCCTTGGTGAAGATCTCGCAGGAAAGACGGTCCTCATCATCGGCTATGGCTCCATTGGAGCCGCAATTGAAGCGCGGCTAACACCCTTCGGAGTCCAAATTCTTCGAATCGCACGCAGCGCAAGACAGGCTCCCGAGGTCTTCCCAATCAGTACGCTCCACCAATTGCTTCCCAAAGCAGACGTTGTCGTAGCCATCGTTCCACTCACCGACGAAACGCGCGGTCTCATCGGCACCCCGGAAATTCAGCTGATGAAGAAAGGAGCCCTTCTAGTGAACGCCGCACGTGGCCCCGTCGTCGATACTACGGCTTTAGTAGAAGCGCTCCAATCCCATCGCATCCGTGCCGCGCTCGACGTTACCGATCCAGAGCCGCTTCCTGCTGATCACCCTTTATGGTCCGCTCCTAACTGCCTCATCACACCACACGTGGCTGGATCGACGCCGGAGTTCATCCATCGTGCCTTCCGATTTGGTGCAGCACAGGTCAGGAGATACATCGCCGGACAGCCGCTCGAAAACCTCGTCTCCGAACACGGCTACTAAACGCACAAAGGCCGCGCTGACAGCGCGGCCTTTCAGTTAGCTCGTGAAATAGACATTCTGCCAACAACAGAGATTAGCGATTACATTCGACGGGTACGAGGTACGCGGGGAAGGTCTTCATCGTAGCCGTCCTCGTCTTCGTCCTCTTCCTCATCCTCGTCGTCATCTTCGTAGTAGCCGTCCTCGTCTTCGTCTTCTTCCCCGTCCTCATCGTCGTACTCGTCGTCCTCATCCTCGTCTTCGTACTCATCATCCTCGTCGTCTTCGTAGTCGTCGTCCTCTTCTTCGTCGTCCTCATCCTCGTCTTCTTCGTCATCGTCATAGTCACTATCGTCGTCATTACGGGGCATAGCGAACAGTTCCTTTGCAAAGAACAAGTCGGTCGAGGTTGAAACGGAAGGTACAAAAAACTGGAACGAATCGATCACTTCCTGAATGATGGGCTCTGTGGCCATGAACAAGTCTCCTGTGGCTCTATTGTATTTGGGTATGACGCTGAAAACAGACCAAAGGTCTCTGTGAATTTTGAGTTTCCGCCCTGGGGCGAAGAAAGACGAAAGTCTGCCACTCCCTGCAATATCTAGGAGTGTGTCTCGGCCAATGCTCCGGCCATACGCTTCTGCTCGTACATACGTTGGTCTGCCAGCCGCCGCAGCAACACTTCATCAGCGGCATCGTCCGGATACACGGCAACCCCCACGCTGCCAGTGACGAACTGCTCTTGACCAGCCACCTTGAAGGGCTTCTTCAAGGCATCCTGAATGCGGCTCATGCTGGATTGCACAATCTGAGTAACTGGACGGTCGATAGGAAGATCAACTGCGACAATAATGAATTCATCCCCACCGAGCCTCGCCAGAGTATCCGGTGACCGTATTGCATGCCGCAGGCTGTGCGCGATCTGTTGCAGCAACAGATCGCCAGCATCATGTCCCTGCGAATCGTTGATCGCCTTGAAGCCATTCAGATCGATCATAATCAGCGCTGTCCTTGTGCCGTTCTCCATCGAGCGCCGAATAGCCTGCTCCAGCCGGTCCTCGAACAACCTCCTGTTCGGCAACCCGGTAAGCTGGTCGTGGAATGCCAGCCATTCATTACTGGCGACTCGCTGTTCCAGCATCACCAGTAGCATTCCAATCGTGACCAGGAATTTCTGCCAGTCCCATACCTCAGCGGCAACAGGAATGAAATGCGGCCGCATCGTCACCCAGGAGTGCAGCAAAAAGACCACCGCCCAGACCGTGAAGCCCAGCACAATCGCGATCTTGCCCAGGCTTCTGCGCGGCAAACTAATCTGAAACAGGACCGCGACCGAGAGATAGACCACAAATAGGGGAAGATAGGCTGCATCCCGATACTGCGCTTGCGACGCAGCAGACCATGCAGGAATCCAGATCGCCAGTTGTGCCAGCACCAGCCACCAGGCTTTGCCCAGACGAAACGAACGCGACAACAGAAAAGGCGTCGCCAAACCCACCACAAGACCGCAGACCACGACCGCGTGATACGGCCCTGACCTACGAATATCCAGGGCATACGTCGTCTCAATAGCCGCCAGTGGCAGCGAGTTCGCAATCAAATAGACCAGGGTCGCGCGTCTTGGATAGAGCTCCTTAGCCCCCGCCCACAGAAAAATCATTCCTGCCGCAAGATACGAATCCAGCGCCACGATATGTGCCGGAATATGTCTGGGCCCCGAGGCCATGTAGAAAACATGGGCGATGGCCTCAAGAAAGATAAAAAGAAGCCCGACAATCCACATGCCGACTCCTTCCTGAGGGTGACGCCTCCTCAGGAAGTACAGAATCGTCAACAACGTGGCCATAGCAAACAGATCTGGCAAAAGCTGAATGTTCATCAATCGTTATCCGCAAAACGGGGCCCGTTCACTCTATCGTAGCTATCGGTCTTGAGTGACCGTTAGGTGAATTTGTTACTTCAAGATGAAAAAGAAGAGCCCTCTTAACTCTTCCGAACCTATTATCCCTCAGGCAATTTCCTCGGCCTGCCTGGATTCGCCTGGGCCGCTGGCCAAACTGACCGCCACCAGGCAGATCAGCGACGCTACCAGAGCCGGAAAGATCGCATCACGCTGCCCAATCACTGTTGGCATATGAGGCGCAACCCAGTCCCACGCAACCGTCACCACGGTTCCGACGGCAATACTGGCCACCGCCGCTGCCGCCGTCGCCCTGCGCCAGAAGAACGCCGCCAGGATCACCGGCGTCAGCGCAGCCGAGTAGATCGTGTACGCATACAGCGCCTTCTTCAGCACCGACTCCGTCCCCAGCGACTGGAACAACGCCCATAGCCCCAGGAGCACCACCATCAGCCGCCCAACGATCAATATCTTCTTATTCGACGCCTGCGGATTGATATAGCGAACATAAATATCGTTGACCAGATTCGTTGCCGGAGAGAACAACCAGTTATTCGCGGTCGAAATAATCTTGGCGAAGATCGCTCCCATCAACAACGCGCCCAACAGCCGGAATGGCCCGGACATCTCGCTGAAGCCATGCAGTCCGCAGTAGGCCAATATCTCGCGCGGGGCCTTGCTCACCTCACCTGTCGGAAACAGAGCTGATCCCGTCACCGCAATCGCCACAATCACCGTCTCCAGAACGATCGTGCCGATGATCCATCCCACCACGGCCGTTCGCGCATCCTTCTCAGACTTCGCCGAGAAGAACTTCTGATACATCGACTGATTCCCCATCAACAGAAGGCACGTCGGCAGAAATAGCTCCAGGCACTGAATCACGCTCAGATCGTCGAACGTTGTGAAGTGCGAAGCAGGCAGAGCGGCGTGCACAGCCTGCCAGCCACCCGCCTTATGAATCAGAGCGGGCAGGGCTAAACACATCGTCGTCGTCGCCAGCAGGCCAATGAACAAATCCATATAAGCCACCGACGACATACCGGCAATCGCAGTAAACACGATCACAAAGCAGGCGATGATGTAGCGCCCCAGGATCGGCGTAATCATATCCGGAAAGATCAAGTGCAGGATGTCGCCGCCGCCTATAAATTGGTAGCTCGTGATCGCAGTGTAAGTCAGCAGGATAGCAATCACGCCCAGCACACGCGCCGTCTGGTTATAACGGGCCTCCAGCAGGTCTGGAATCGTATACTGCGCAAACTTCCTCGCCCGCGGTGCGATGAAGTAGATCAACACCAGTCCAGCCCAGCCTCCTCCTGCCTGCCACAGCGCTACAAAGCCATGTTTGTAGGCATTCTCGGCGCCGCCCAGCAACGAGCCAGACCCGATCCACGACGACAGCAGAGTAAAGATCAGCACAAAGGCAGGCAGCGAACGTCCAGCTACCAGATAGTCTGCCTTCGTCTTCACCTTGCCCAGGCGGGCAAGCGATACAGCAAGCAGGGTCAAAACAATCGCCGCGATAACAGCCGTGTAAAGATTCATGAGGTGCTGAGATTGTAGCCTGACAGCAACGGCTCCGGTCACCCAAAGCATTGGCCGAACCACAGGCCCTATGAAAGCATCTATAAGTAACGTGGCACGAATTGACGATACCGTCAGGCGAGTGTGGCGCAGGCGCCCCTTCGCCGTAATCAAGATGGGCCAGCTTTGGCGGCTCGTGCGCGAGAGCCGCGAAAACCCAATTATCGGCCAGCCGCGTCCACCTGAAGCCGTCTCCGCCAATGAGCTGGGGATCACCTTCATCGGGCATTCGTCGTTCTTCCTGCAGATTGGCGGACGCAACATCCTTATCGACCCGGTCTTCTCCAGAAACCTGATTCTCTTGCGCCGTCAGCGCAGCCCCGGCAGCCTCCCCGACCTGATGCCCGCCATCGACCTTGTCCTGATAACCCATGCCCACATGGATCACCTCGACATCGCCTCGCTGCGCTACATCGTTCGCACCAACCGCCGCTTGTACGGAAGAACGCCGGAGATTCTCGTTCCCACCGGCGTCGAAGACCTCGTCGCCTCCCGCGGATTCCGCAGCGTACACACACTCAGCTGGTGGCAGAGCGCCCAGGTCGTTGACCTCCAGATCACGATGACGCCCTGCCGTCACTGGGGAGCTCGCATGTTCCGTGACATGCATCGCGGATACGGCGGCTATGTCATCTCCAGCGACAGACACTCCGTCTATCACTCCGGCGACACGGCATGGTTTAACGGCTTCGCCGAGATCGGCCGTCAGCTGCAACCCCAGGTTGCCCTGCTGCCCATCGGAGCCTACTACCCCGACAACTACCGCGCCGTCCACGTAAGCCCCGAGGAAGCGGTACGTGGCTTCCTCGACTGCAAGGCCCAGTGGATGGTCCCTATGCATTTCGGGACCTTTCGCCTGGGTCGCGAGCCGATGGAAGAACCTGTGCAACGCCTGCGCGCTGAGGCTGCACGCCTCGGCATCACTGACCGTGTCCGCGTGCTGAACGAAGGCGAGACACTTCGCCTTTAAGTCTTCGGTGCCGCGAAGGTATTGTCGACAGGATCAACCGTCCGCGAAGCTTGCTCTTCACTCCAGTTCTTATCCCAGCCCGGAAGCTCCTGCGAGCCAGTGATCAGACGCGCGCCATCCTGAAAGGTCAGATATGTCCACGCCCACTGGCGGAAGACTGCAATGCGATTGCGGAAGCCGATCAGGAAAAAGATATGGACGACGAGCCATGTCACCCATGCCGGCAAGCCGCTCCAACGAGCCGTAAACGGCCACTTGATATTCGCGACTGCTGCTTTGCGGCCGATCGTCGCCATGTCACCCTTGTCAAAGTAGTGAAACGGAATATCAAGTCCAGTGCGGTCGCCGGTCGTCTCCTGGCGAAGGAACAGCCCAATGCGCTTGGCCGCATAGGTTCCCATCTGCATCGCAGGCTGCGCTACGCCGGGAACCAATTTGCCGTTCTCTTCTACATGCGCCAGGTCGCCGCAGATAAAGATCTCCGGGTGCCCCTCTGGATTGAGGAATTGATCCACCATCACGCAACCGCGCCGGTCGACCGGCAAGCCCAGCATCTTGCCCAAAGGCGAAGCCTGTACACCGGCAGCCCACAGCGTTACTGCCGACTCCAGCTTCTCGTCGCCAATCATCACATACCCGGGCTGAATATCTGTCACGCGTGCGCCCGTGCGCACCGCAACACCCAGCTTCGCCAGCTGCTCCACGGCCTTCTTCTGCAGATCAGGCGGATACGCCGCGAGCACATTTGGCGATCCTTCAAGGATCAGCACCTTCGCCGATGCCGGATCGATATGCCTGAAGTCGCGAGCCATGTAGAGACGCGCAATATCGCTGATCGCGCCCGCCAGCTCAACCCCGGTCGGGCCGCCGCCAACAATGACAAAGTTCAGCGGAGGATGCGAGCCTTGCTCCTGCATCTGCCGCTCCGCCAGTTCGAATGCCAGCAATACTCTGCGTCGTATCTCTGTCGCGTCTTCTATCGTTTTCAAACCCGGCGCCAGCGGGGCCCAATCATCGCGCCCAAAATAGGAGTGCGTCGATCCCGTGGCCACAATCAGGTAGTCATACTCCAACTCAGCACCTGTCTTCAGCTTCACGCGCCGTTCAGACAAGTCGAAGCCGACCGCCTCGTCCATGAGTACTTCCATGTTGCGATAGTCGCGCAGAATGCTGCGAATCGGCTGAGCGATCTCCGCCGGCGAAAGCACCGCCAGCGCCACCTGGTAGAGCAGCGGCTGAAAGGTATGGTGGTTCCTGCGATCGACCAGCGTAATATCCACCGGCAGCTTGGCAAGATGCATCGCTGCATTGATGCCCGCAAATCCACCGCCGATAACAATCACCCGCTTGCGCACGCTATCGCCCACAGCACTCGCCATCTGTGACTCCTCCGAATCGCACCGGACTTCGACTCCACTCTTTTGATGCCCGAGATATGGGTACCGACACGATTCTTACAGATTTGCCCTGCAAACACAGCCTATAATCGCGCACTGATGCTCACGGCTGTCTCTGCAGCGAGAGGGAGACAAATCCCTGCGTCCCCGTAGAGACGACTATCTGTGTCACCTCTGGCTGCCCTGCAAGATCGAGCGGAGCAATCGTCACAGTGCCATCGATCGCAGAGATCTGAGCAGAGCTGGTTGCATTCAATATCGGAGCAATCGGGCACCGGCCCTGCTCGGGACATGGCAGCGTCCATGGCTGTACGGCCTGATGAATACTGACCGGCGCACCAGCAACGGAATGCCCGGCTGGGTCTACCACTCGCATCACAACGGGACTCAGCGAAACTCCCGCTACGACGGATTGCCCTGTGCCACTCACTACTTGAAGCGCCAACGCATTCGGCGCAACGCCATAAACGTTGAAACCAGCGCATATCGTCGTCCATGCACATGCTGTACCTGCGACGCTGACGCCTCCGGCAATCGGTCCGGCGAGAACCGTCGTCCGTGCCATCGATTGCCCATCCACGCTGGAGACGCCTGGCGAAAAGGACAGCCCGTCCGTAACCGCGCTCCACACGACGGGCACGCCTGCAGCCGTCGTTGCATTGTCGGCGACCATGACCTGAGGCGTCCATTGCACCTGCGCCCCTTCCGCAAGGTAGAGCGCCGCATCCAAAGCCGTCACCGTCTGCACGTGCGCGATGGCAGTCAGATTCGACGCAACGCTTCCCACGCTGCTCACAGCCGAAAGTGTCATCGTCCCCGCCGTTAGCGGAGTGACCGTGCTCGATACCTTCCCTGTCGCGTCTGTCAGCACGGTGCACACGACCGCACCACACACATCAAATCGTGCCTGACCACCTGCTGTCGACAGGTTCACAGCTACTCCAGCCATCGGCGTGACACCATCGGCCGCGATTGCCTGCACCACAAACGCAGGCGTTGCTGCCACTCCAGTAAACGCCTGTCCCTGCGGCGCTGAGAACAGCACCAACGCAGGTTGCGGCGCCGCATAGGCAAGCGCTCCGCTCATCGTCGAGGTTGCGCCCGTCAACGTGTCACGTACCGCAACGTCGGCTGTGATCGCTGTCGAAGCATGAAGCGCAGGCGCCATCGCCGTGATGCTGTTCGCGGTCCAGCTTGTAACGCTCGCCGCGATGCCGTTGATCGTGACCGTATTACCCGGCCTGAAACCCATGCCCGTGATCGTGACCGCTCCGCCACCCGCTGGGACCGTCGCCGGTGCAACAGAGTCTGCATATAACACTCGCGCCTGGTAGGCGTAGTCGGGCCGTCCATCGCCGCGCTGGTCGGCAATCACAAGGCGAAGCTGCTGCTGTGATGCCGCACCTGGAACCGCAAGGCTCGTCATGCCGCTCGACAGACTGCTGAATGCCTGTGGAGCAGCGGCAACCGTAGGGCGCGTGCCGATGGTGTCCGATGTATTCCACACTCCGATGATGGGGAGCATCTTAGCAGTCGAAGGCGAGCCGCTCTCGTCCTGAGCTGTGACCTCCAGCGTCCAGCTGCGATTCTGCCGCACCGTCATCGCCGACCATGCCGCGTGGCCATAGGAACACAGGTTTCCCGTCCACCAACCGGTTGAGGGAACCGGTGCTGGCGCCCTCTCCGTTCCATCGCCAGAGCTGTCGCACCCGTTCGCCGCATCTGCGGTCGTACTGTTGTAAATGTAAAAGTCGCCCGGCCTCACCAGCCAAATGTGGTCATTCAGCAAGCTTCCCGAAGGAGCGACCGAGTTCGAGGTATAGGGCCCAACCGCGAAGCTTCCCACGTAGAGCGGGTTTATAGGCTGTGTCTGGATGACAAAGTTCTGCCACCCTTCCCAGTCATACAGGGGAATCCGGTAGAGATTGAACTGTCCCTCAAGCGGAGCCCACGCCAGTCCCATGCCTGCCGTCGCTGATCCGGATGGAGGTCCGGATACCGGATTGCCTCCGTTACGCGTGTAGAGATAGCCCGACACCGAGGAGACCGACTCCCACGTCTCTGGATAGTTCCAGAAAGGCTCCAGCCGATGAACCACGACATTTACGCCCTGCATGCCCTGACCATTCGGAAACGAGATCGTGCCATTGACCTGACTCCCGCGCGCGAAGGTGAGCGTCTTTCCCGGCGCCGGAGAGCTTTGCACGGGATAAAGCAGCGCGAGCCCCGAGACATCGTCGTCGCGCAGCGTAAACGGCTGCGGCATGCACTGATAGGTATATGGCCCGCAGATCACGTCAATCGGATGCATCACAGGCCAGTACAGCGCCTGTTGATACGTCGGGCTTGGATTGCCTGTAAAGACGTTATCGTTGGTCTGCGACCATGCCAGCCCGATCACGCGTCCGAAGGCGCGCATGAGTTGATACTGCAGCTGCAGCTGCTGCTCCGGAGCAGGTCCTGTGCAACGGCCATTCAGGATGAGGATCGCATGCCGGATATAGCCGTCCGTGCTGAACGAATCCACGCTCTCGGTGACTGCATTCTGCCTGCAACTTCCAGGACTGCTGGCTCCCTGTCCCAGCAGGGTATCCGTCACCGAGCCGTCGCTGTCGTAGATGACGGCAATCTGTTTTGCCTGATAGTTGGACGACTGCACATCGGCCGGAAAGACGATGCCGTTGGTATCCGGATAGACATTGGCTGAACTTACGTGCTGAGCGAGAGAGCCTCCGTATGCCAGCGTCAGCCGGGAGACCGGAACGTTCCACACATCAGCGGCGGCCGCTACGATCGCATCGGCCGCGGTGTGGTTGACATACGGGCTCAGATCGCCGGGATCGGTGAAGTACTGTGGGCTATCGGTGTACCAGAAGATCGGCCAACCTGGACGGCTGAAGTACGGCGGACCAGTCACCCAGCGAGGGCCGCTTGCGGCGCTGCTGCCTGCGGCAGCAAGAACAAACAGGAAGATCCATAGAGGCTTCCTCATGGCGTGGCCTGTTGCCACGAGCGGAGCATCTTTACGACCACAGTAACCGGAGCCTGCTGCGACGCGACGGAATTATCTCCAACGGTGTTGCCGCGGTTCGTCTGGTCTGCGGCAGTCACCATCGGAGAGCTGGCTACTGGAATCGTGCGCGCCAGCCGTGTGCCAACCCAGCGCAGGTCGGCGATCACCGGCATCGGCGATGTGGCAGCCGATGCCGATGAAACTCCCAGCGGCGCAGATGTTGTTCCGCGAATCGGGATGACACCAGTCATGCCGCCGACCGGCGAGCTGATGCCGCTTGCGCCAGGAGCGTGCAGCAGCATCAGCAGGCGCTGGCCTACGCGATAGCGCGGCTCATCCGCAGACCAGAGACCGGCCCATTCGCGCAGCGTGTAGGTGTTTCCGGTGGTGCATGCGCGGATTGCATCGTCGATACGAAAGTCGATCTCGACGATGCCGGAAGAGCCGTTCTGCCCTTCGCGCTGCCGGATCGCTGTAACCTCGCCGACGAAGATGATGCCTGCTGCGTCGGACATCTGATGCAGCGCGTCCTCGACGGTTTGCGGCATCGGCGCGGTTTCCTGCGCCGGACTGGCCTGCGGCGATGAAACTATTGCCGTCAGCGCAAGCAGGAAGCAGCGCGTTATCGATGGAGCGGGAATCACGCTTACTTCTTCGTCCGCAGCGTGACCCAAAATGAGTCATTCGTGCTCGATCAGAAGATGGCTGGTTCCAAAACGGGAAGCGACCTTAGATCTCCGGATAAAAATCGAAGAAAGCATCGAGGCTCATGCGCAGCTGGGCTTCGATCTGCTCGCGGCTGCCTTCGAGCACATGCATTGTTACCTGGGCCTGATTGCCGTTCTTGAGCTCGATCGGCGCATCGCCGACTCGGGCGATCTCGTCTGCGGGCAGGAGCCGCATTCCATAAACCAGCGTTAGATTTGCCATAGCCTGATTGTATGAGGTCGGCCCCACCCCCTTCCCCTGCGGAGAGTAAGTTATCCAGAATGAATATGTTGCACGTTTTGCACAGGGCAAAACATTCAAACGACAAGGTTTAACCTTAAAAATATAGATTCCAAAAGAGTTAGCCCCCAGCCGGGGAGACTGAGGGCTTTCCTTTGCTGACGATGATTTAAGTCTAGCAAAACGGGTGGAGTGAATCGGCAGATTTTTTAGGGTTTATTTCCTTTGAAATGAGATGGTTACGATTTCAGGGGGCTTGACAGGATTTCTGCGCTGGCGCGGGTCGGGCTTGCCGGTTACTGGCTGCTCAGAGACGAACGGGCATCAGGCTCAGCCGCAGGCCATTTGAATCGTTTCCGCCGGTGCCGCATTTACACTGAGGGAACGTTTATGAGTGAAAACACGACACGTGACACTGTGATTTTGGGGTCCGGCTGCTCCGGACTGACTGCCGCCATCTATACCGCACGCGCCAACCTGAAGCCGCTGGTGCTGGAAGGCCATGAGCCGGGCGGACAACTTTCGATTACGACCCTGGTGGAGAACTTTCCGGGCTGGCCGGAGGGCATCCAGGGGCCGGAGCTGATCGAAAACATGAAGAAGCAGGCGACGCGTTTTGGCGCCGAGCTGAAGATGGCTCACCTGCATTCGATTGATCTGTCGAAGCACCCGTATGAGCTGAACATCGGGAAAGAGACGATCAAGACGCGGACCATTATTATCGCTTCGGGTGCGAGCGCGCGGTGGCTGAACCTGCCGAGCGAGCAGGCCCTGATTGGTCATGGCGTGAGCTCGTGCGCAACGTGCGATGGGTTCTTCTTTTCAGGCAAGGAGATTGCGGTCATCGGCGGAGGCGACTCGGCGATGGAGGAGGCTCTGTTCCTGACACGCTTCGCGACGAAGGTGACGCTGATCAACCGCAGCGAGAAGTTTCGCGCCTCAAAGATCATGCTGGACCGCGCGATGGCGCATCCGCAGATTAAGTTCATGAGCTCAACCGTCGTGGAAGAGGTGCTGGGCGTTGAAGACAAGGACGTGAAAGGCCTGAAGCTGAAGAATACGGTGACGGGCGAGGAGTCCGTGCTGCCCGTCTCGGCGATGTTCCTGGGCATTGGGCATGAACCGAATGCGAAGGCGTTCGCGGGGCTGATGGACCTCGATCAGGACGGCTACATCCTGACGAAGAGCAATGTCTTCACGACGAAGAACGGCGAGGTGATTCCCGGCGTGTTTGCATGCGGAGATATTCAGGACCGGCGGTATCGGCAGGCGATCACGGCTGCGGGATCAGGGTGCATGGCGGCGCTTGAGGTGGAGAAGTATCTGGAAGAGCATGGGCACTGAGTCGTTGCCAACTACGAGATTCTGAGGTCAGCCCTGCGGGGTTGGCCTTAGTTTTTATGCTGTGACGATCGTACTTTCTCCAAAAATAAGAATTCTCTGACCGAGCAGATTTCTCTGACCGACATCCTGCAAAAAATGCGGGGGGTTCCTCGGCTCGCTGCGCTCGCTCGGAATGACACTTTCTCGATATCGAGCAACCATACTCATCCAGGCTCATGATGAACTACTCATCCAGGCTTATGACGAACTCTAAAACTTGTGGAACATGAAGAAGGCTCCTGCGATGAGGCAGCAGAAGGCTACGGCGTGGTTCCAGCGGAGATGGTCGCCGAAGTAGAAGACGGAGAAGACGCCGAAGACGGAGAGCGTGATGACCTCCTGAATGACCTTGAGCTGGTCGGGCGTGAAGGTTCGTGCGCCGATGCGGTTGGCAGGAACCTGCAGGCAGTACTCAAAAAGCGCGATGGACCAGCTGACGAGGATGACCTTCCACAAGGCCACCTCCTTGTACTTGAGGTGCCCGTACCAGGCGAAGGTCATAAAGATGTTCGAGCCGATAAGCAGAAGGATGGTCCACATGCGATGTGCGTGTCTCCGTAAAAGTGGTTTCAGGAAGTAAGATGCAATCTAGATGAGCATTGCAGAAAACATTGCACGATTGAAAGAGGAGATCGCCCAGGCATGCGCGAAGGCAGGGCGCGATGCGGGCGCGGTGCAGCTGATGGCGGTCAGCAAGGTGCATCCGGTTGAGGCGATTGTGGAGGCCTATGCAGCGGGGCAGCGGCTGTTTGGCGAGAACCGCGTGCAGGAGTTTCAGGAGAAGTCCGAGCGCGTGGCGGAGCTGGCGGGTGCGAAGTTTCACCTGATCGGGCCGCTGCAGTCGAACAAGACAAACAAGGCGGCAGAGTTGTTCGACGCGATCGATGCGGTGGATTCGCTGAAGATTGCGCAGCGGCTGGAGACGGCGGCAACGGCTCTGCGTAAGCGGCTGCCGGTGCTGATTGAAGTGAAGCTAAGCCATGAGGAGTCGAAGCATGGTGTGGGACCGGATGAACTGGCCGGATTGCTGGACGCGATGAGCGGATTCGAGTTTGTGAAGGCGGTTGGGCTGATGACGGTTCCTCCGTGGTCGGAGGATGCGGAGACGGCGCGGCCTTACTTTCGCGAGCTGCGGCGGCTGCGCGATGAGGCGGTGAAACGGCATCCGGCGGTGACGCAGCTTTCGATGGGGATGTCGAATGATTTTGCCGTGGCGATTGAAGAGGGCAGCACCTGCGTGCGTGTGGGGACGGCGATCTTTGGTAAGCGGGTGTATGCGGCAGGTGCCTGATGGATGCGGCAAGTGAGTTTGCGCGGGATGTTGCGGATGGATGCACATTGCGTGTGCGGGTGCATCCGGGGGCGAAGCGCGATGCTGTGACTGGGCTGCATGCGGGTGCGGTGAAGATTGCGTTGCATGCGCCTCCGGTGGATGGGAAGGCCAATGACACGTTGATCGCGTTTGTGGCGGAGAAGGTGGGTGTGCCGCGCACAAAGGTTTCGCTGGTGGCGGGTGCGGCCAGTCGCAGCAAGACACTGCGCATCATGGGCAGGAGTGCAGCGGAGATACAGGCGGCTCTTTCGCCTGATGCGAATGCTTGAGGTATACCCAGGGGCTAAAGCCCCCTTCTGCTTTGGATGAGTTGAGAGACCCAGGCTAAAGCCCTGGGCTCCCTGGAAGCCAGACACTTCACTGAGTTACTTGATGTCAATGTTGGCGGCTGCGCCTTTGGTGATGGCTTCTCCGTTGGCGATGATGAGGTGCACGTCGGAGGCGGCGACGTTGGCGTAGGCGATGGTCATTCCCTTTTGTGCGGTGATGTTGATGTTTTTGAGGATGACGTCTTTGACGGGAGATTCGGGAAGGCCGACGATGATGCCTGCGGTTCCACTTTTAACGGAGTTCACATTCTCGATTTTGATGTTGTGGAAGAAGGGCGTGAGGCGCGTGATGGGCGCGGCGGCTACGTCTCCTTCGGGGAGCACTTTGGGGTAGTACTCGCTGATGAGGATGGAGGTTTTGACGTCCTCCATGGAGATGTCTTTGAAGCTGATGTTGTAGACCTGGTTGCCGCGGTCGCGGTTGGCTTTGATGCGGATGCCCTGGTCGGTGCCCTTGAAGTGGATGCGCTCGGCGTGGATGTTGTTGGCGCCGCCGGCGATCTCGGAGCCGATGGAGAGGCCGTGGCCGTGGAGGAATTCGCAGTCGGTGATGGTGATGTTGGTGCTGGGCGCGTCGGGGCCAGGCGAGTTGATGATGCCGCTCTTGATGGCGATGTTGTCGTCGCCGACATCGGCGAGGACATGGTCGATGACCATGTTGGAGGAGCTGAAGGGATCGATGGCGTCGGTGTTGGGCGAGTGCTCGGGCGCGAGAATGCGGACGTTGCGGATGACGGTGTCGTCGGTGTAGTAAGGCACGACCTGCCAGGAGGGCGAGTTCTGGATGGTGATGCCTTCGATGCGGACATGTTTGCAGTGATCGAAGACGACGAGGCGCGGGCGGAAGTCGACGGCGCCGACGACTCCGGCGTTTTTGGTCTTGCGGGCTTCGGCCCACCAGGATTCGCCGTTGCCGTCGATGGTGCCGGAGCCGGTGATGGCGATGTTTTCGGCGCTGGTGGCGCTGACGAGTGACTGCGTGCCGGGGGCGCGGAATTCGGTCTTCTTCGGGTAGTCGGCGTGGTCGGGTGAGCCGAGGAGGGTGGTGTCCCTGGCGAGGTCGAGGGTGACGTTGGATTTGAGGACGATGGGGCCGGAGAGGAAGGTGCCGCCGGAGAGCTTGACGGTTCCGCCTGCTGAGGCGCAGTCGTCGATGGCGTGCTGGATGGCGGTGGTGTTTTTCGTCGCGCCGTCGGGTTTGGCTCCGTAGGCTATGGCGTCGCAGACCTTCGCGCTTGCGGGGAGAGTTACTGATGCGAAGAGGATGACGAGCGATAGAGAGATGGGACGGGTCATAACTTGCTTCTCCGTGCTTCCTGGCTGTTCAGCGAGATATTACACGAGATTGGTATGACCATTTAGAAATATGGCCGCAAAGAACATAGGTGCCTGCATTTCGGTAAACTCCGGCCATGAAGCTTTCATGGATGTTGCCGGTTTTCGCTTTGAGCGCGGTTGTCGCTGCGCAGACTCACTCGCCCGCTCCTGCTGGCCCGCCGACGGTGGCGGAGGCTGGGGTTTTTCTTGAGCATGCTGAAGCAGAGCTGCTGGCGTTGTCGAATGAGGCGCAACGGGCGGCGTGGGTGCAGGAGACCTACATCACGGACGACACAGAGGCTCTGGCGGCGAAGGCGAATGAGCGGCTGTTGACGAAGACGAATGAGATCGTGATCGCTTCTCGACGCTTCAACGGCATGAAGCTTCCGCCGGAGATGGCGCGCAAGTTTATGCTGCTGCGGCTGAATGGTTCACCGACGGACCCGAAGCTGGTGGCCGAGCTGACGCAGCTGGGTACGTCGCTGGATGGCATGTATGGCAAGGGGAAGTATTGCCCTGCGGGGAAGACCGGCGAGGACTGCCTAGGGATTGAGCAGCTGGATGTGCTGATGGCGAAGTCGCGCGACCCGAAGGAGCTGCAGCAGTTGTGGGAGGGCTGGCACAGAATCTCGCCGCCGATGCGGGAGAAGTATGCGCGGCTGGTGGAGCTGTCGAACCAGGGCGCGAAAGAGTTCGGGTTCAAGGACACGGGCGATCTGTGGCGCTCTGGGTACGACATGACTCCGGCGCAGTTTTCGGCGGAGCTGGAGCGCACGTGGACGCAGCTTGAGCCGTTGTACAAAGAGCTGCATGCGTATGTGCGGTTCAAGCTGATTCAGAAGTACGGCGCGGCGGCGGAGCGGCCGGATGGGATGATTCCTGCCTACCTGCTGGGCAATATGTGGGCGCAGGAGTGGGGAAACATCTATGACATCGTTGCTCCGGAGCCGACGGGCAATTACAAGATGTACGACCTGGAGGCTGCGCTGAAGCAGCAGATCGGGCCGGTGACGGAGCTGGAAGCCGGGAAGAAGATGGCGCGGTATGGGGAGGGCTTCTTTACTTCGCTTGGACTGGAGCCGCTGCCTGCAACGTTCTGGGAACGTTCGCAGTTCATCAAACCGCGCGACCGCGATGTGGTGTGCCATGCCAGCGCGTGGGATGTGGACAACGATCAGGACCTGCGCATCAAGATGTGCATTAAGGTGGATGCGGATAACTTCACGACGGTGCATCACGAGGAAGGGCACAACTTCTATCAGCGGGCATACCGCAAGCAGCCGTTCCTGTTCCGCAACGGTGCGAATGATGGATTTCATGAGGCGATCGGCGATGCGATTGCGCTTTCGATCACGCCGGACTACCTAAAGAAGTTGAAGCTGATCGATGAAGCTCCGCCGGTTGAGGCGGATATTCCGCTGCAGCTGCGCACGGCGCTGGACAAGATTGCGTTTCTTCCGTTCGGCCTGCTGATCGACAAGTGGCGGTGGCAGGTGTTCAGCGGTGAGACGAAGCCTGCCGATTACAACAAGGCGTGGTGGGCGCTGCGAGAGAAGTATCAGGGCGTGGCTCCGCCGACGGAACGCGATGAAACAAACTTCGATCCGGGTGCGAAATACCATATCCCGGGCAATGTGCCGTATGCGCGCTACTTCCTGGCGAGGATTTATCAGTTCCAGTTCTACAAGGCGATGTGCGATGCCTCGGGCTATAAAGGGCCGCTGAACCGCTGCAGCTTCTACGGAAGCAAGGAGGCGGGCGCGAAGCTGAATGCGATGCTGGAGGCCGGGCAGTCGAAGCCCTGGCAGGAGACGCTGAAGGCGATGACGGGCGAGGACCACCTGGATGCAGGTCCGATGCTGGAGTACTTCGCTCCTCTGTACACTTGGCTGAAGCAGCAGAACGAAGCCAACCATGTGACGACGGGCTGGACTGCTCCAAAGCGTTGACCACCGGCTGAATGGATTGAGGAGATGCTGGAAAAGAAGACGAACAAGCCTGTGCGCGATAAGGCGCTTTGGGATGAGGCGCTGAAGGAGTCTCCGGTCATTGCTGCGGTTCGCAGCGAGGAGACGCTGGAGAGTGCGCTGGCTTCTCCGGTGCGCCTTGTCTATCTGCTGTTTGGCAATCCGATGAATCTTGAGCGGATGATTGCGGCTGCGCGCTCGCGCAAGAAACTTCTTCTGGTGAATGCGGATCTGTTGCAGGGATTTTCCCGCGATGCGTATGCGGTGGAGTATCTGGCGCACTGCGACGCTTCAGGCATTATCTCGACGCATCATGGAACGCTGCAGGCGGCGCGCACCCACGGCCTGATTACGGTGCTGCGAACCTTCATGATCGACTCGGCGGCAGTCGAAGGGGCCAAGCGATTTCTTGCTCACTTTCAGCCGGATGCCGTTGAACTGCTGCCAGCGATTGCGGCGCCGGTGGTTCTCGACAGCATTCGCGAGGCGCATCCCACGTTGAAGGTGATTGCGGGTGGATTGATCAGCGACCTGAAGCAGGTGGAGAGCCTTGTGCAGGCTGGTGTCGATGCAGTGTCGCTGAGCCGGCCGGGGCTTTGGGTGGTTTAGCGACAGAAGAGATCCGGTTATGGTTTGACAAGGCTTTGGCGGCTTGTTAGTGTCCATAGCGTACGGCATTAGCCTAGAGACGAGCCGTCCCCGATCTGGAATAACCGGCAGCATTCAGCGATGAATGCTTTGTCTGTTGTTGTGGAGCGGGGACGGCTTTTTGTGCTCTATGGAGGGATGGAAACGATGAACTTCAACGCATTCGACGGTCCTCTACGACGTGCAGCAACTGCGGGCTCACACGTATGGGCAGTTGCTGTAAAGTGGCTCGAGGTTGAGCAGCAGACTGGCGTGATGACTCTCAGTGCGAAGACGAGGAGAACTTTCTAGTGGCGAAGCGATATATTCTTGCGCTCGATCAGGGCACGACCAGCTCAAGGGCGATGGTTGTGGATGAAAGCGGAGCCGTCATTTCGATTGCGCAGCATCCGTTTAAACAGATCTTTCCGAAGCCGGGGTGGGTGGAGCACTCGCCGACGGAGATATGGTCGTCGCAAAGCGGCGTGGCCAGCGAGGCGTTGGCGAAGGCCGACCTGACGGACCGCGCGATTGCCGCGATCGGCATTACGAACCAGCGCGAGACGACGATTGTGTGGGACCGTGAGACGGGCGAGCCGGTCTACAACGCGATTGTGTGGCAGGACCGGAGGACGGCGGAGTTTTGCGACCGGCTGCGCGCGGAAGCGGGCAGTGCTATCCAGCAGAAGACGGGGCTGATTCCGGATGCGTATTTTTCGGGCAGCAAGGTGAACTGGATTCTTGCGAATGTCGATGGCGCTTGGGCGAAGGCAGAAGCAGGCAAGCTGGCCTTTGGCACGGTGGATAGCTGGCTGATCTGGAAGCTGACGAACGGCGCGCGGCACGTTACGGACGCGACGAATGCTTCGCGCACGATGCTGTTCAACATCCACACGATGGCGTGGGATGAGGAGCTGCTGAAGCTGCTGGGCGTGCCGCATTCGATGCTGCCGGAGGTGGTGGCTTCGAGCGGCGTGTGCGGAACGACGAGCGGTTTGCTTCAGGGTGTGCCGATTGCCGGAATTGCTGGCGATCAACAGGCGGCTCTGTTTGGACAGATGTGTACGTCGGCGGGGATGGCGAAGTGCACGTATGGCACGGGCGCCTTCATGCTGCTGAATACGGGCACGAAGCCGGTGGCCTCGAAGAATCGTCTGCTGACGACGGTAGCGTGGAAGATTGGCGACACGGTGGAGTATGCGCTTGAGGGCAGCATGCTGATGGCGGGTGCCGTGGTGCAGTGGCTGCGTGATGAGCTGCAGATGATTCGTACCTCGGCCGAGGTGGAGCAGCTGGCAGCTACGGTGACGAGCTCGAATGGCGTCGTGCTGGTACCTGCGTTTGCGGGGCTTGGCGCTCCGCACTGGGACCCCTATGCGCGGGGATCGCTGCTGGGGCTTACACGCGGGACGTCGCGGGCGCATATTGCGCGTGCGGCGCTGGAAGGGATTGCGCTGCAGGCCACCGATGTACTGGAAGCGATGCAGGCGGATTCGGGATTGCCGCTGGCGCAGCTTCGCGTGGATGGCGGAGCCGCTGCCAACAATATGCTGATGCAAATTCAGTCGGATGTGCTGGGCATTGAAGTGGTGCGTCCGAAGAATGCGGAGGCGACGGTGTTTGGGGCAGCATATCTTGCGGGACTTGCTGTCGGATACTGGCCCGATAAGGACACGATTGCGCGACAGTGGCAGATGGATCGCGTCTTTAAACCCGCAATGGAGGCGCGCGATCGCGATAAGGTTCGCGCGACGTGGCGCAGAGCGTTGGAGCGCGCGGGCGACTGGGCGCGTGAAGAGGAGAAGCAAGCTTGAGTGATCGCGCTGAGATTTTGCGCAGGCTGGGGGCACAGGCAGAGTGGGACGTGCTGGTGATTGGCGGCGGTGCAACCGGGCTGGGCGCCGCGGTTGAGGCTGCCTCGCGTGGGTATAAGACGGCGTTGATCGAACGCGCGGATTTTGCCAAGGGGACATCGAGCCGCAGCACGAAGCTGGTGCACGGCGGGGTGCGCTACCTGGAGCAGATGAACATCACGCTGGTCCTGGATGCTCTGCAGGAGCGCGGGCATATGTTGGAGAACGCTCCGCACATCGTCCACAATTTGTCGTTTGTTGTGCCGGTCTACGATCTGGTCGGGCTTCCTTACTACGGCTTTGGGCTGAAGGTGTATGAGCTGCTCTCGGGCAAGCTTTCATTTGGCGCTTCGAAGATGCTTTCGCGCGAGAAGACGCTGGCGATGCTGAAAGGCGTGAAGTCGGATGGACTGCGTGGTGGCGTGCTGTATCACGATGGGCAGTTTGACGATTCGCGCTATGCGGTTTCGCTGATGCGAACGCTTGAGGGCCTTGGCGGGGTTGCGATCAACTACGTCGAAGCGGCCGGATTGATTGAAAGAAACGGCAGGACAGCAGGTGTCCGTGCGCGTGATATCGAGAGCGGGGAGACGTTCGATCTTCGTGCGAAGGTGACGATCAATGCGACGGGTGTCTTTACCGAAAATATTCTGAAGATGGACAAGGACAACGAGACGTTGCTGTCGGTGAGTCAGGGATCGCACTTTGTTCTGCCGCGCGATTTCCTGCCTGGGGACCGCGCGATGATGATTCCTAAGACATCGGATGGCCGCGTTCTGTTTGCGATTCCGTGGCATAGAGCAACGGTTGTCGGCACAACGGATGAGGCTGTGGATCATGCCTCTGTCGAGCCGCACATGATGGAGAAGGAACGCAGCTTTCTGCTGGATCACATTGGCAAATATCTTGGCCGGCGCCCGGAGCGCGAGGAGATACGGAGCATGTGGTCGGGACTGCGGCCGCTGGTACGCAAGGGCGGTGGAGCGACGTCGAAGCTGTCGCGCGATCACACGATCATCGTTTCGCCGACGGGACTGGTTACGGTGACAGGCGGCAAGTGGACAACGTATCGACGCATGGGTGAGGACACGATCAATAAAGCCGCCGCTGTAGCGGGACTGAAGAAAGAGCCCTCGCGGACGCGGGCGCTGCATCTGCATGGCTGGACGCGTGAGGTAGCTCCGGTTGAGTCGGAGCGTGTGTATGGGTCGGATCTGCCGGAGATCGTGAAGTTTTCGGAAGAGGATGCTTCGCTGAATGAGCTGCTGCATCCGCGGCTCCCCTACCGGGCGCGTGAGGTTGTGTGGGCTGCGCGGCATGAGATGGCTCGGACGGTGGAGGATGTGCTGGCGCGACGGACGCGGGCGCTGTTTCTGGATTCGCGTGCTGCGATTGAGGCCGCACCGAAGGTTGCCGATATACTGGCGCGTGAACTGGGCCGCAGCGAGGAATGGAAGGCGCGCGATCTTGCGATGTTTACCGCAGTTGCTCGCGGATATGTGTACGAGGGTATGTGAGGGTTCGAGTCTATGGTTAGTCCTTCTCTTGCGGCTGTGATGGGTGAGTTTGTCGGCACGTTTGTGTTGATCGTGCTGGGCAACGGTGTGGTTGCGGGCGCGTTGCTGAAGAAGTCGAAGGCCGAGAATGCCGGATGGATTTCGATCACGGCCGGATGGGCGATTGCGGTGTTTGCCGGTGTCGCGGTGAGCGCGGCGCTGGGCGATGCGGACGGGCATTTGAACCCGGCATTCACGGTGGCTTCGGTGATGATGACCGGTCATGCGGAGCGACTGCTCTATTACATTCCGGCGCAGGTGCTTGGCGCGTTGTGTGGAGGCATTGCCGTGTGGCTGCACTACAGGCCGCATTGGGAGTTGACGGAGGATAAGGATGCGAAGCTAGGCTGCTTCTGCACGGCTCCTGCGGTTTACAGCCCGGGGTGGAATCTGCTGAGCGAGATCATCGGCACGTTTGTGCTGGTGCTGGTGGCGACGGCGTTGTTCTCGAAGCGAATCGCTCCGGCGGGCGTTGCTCCTGGGCTGGGGCCGGTGCTGGTAGGTGCGCTGGTATGGGGTATCGGGCTATCGCTGGGCGGGACGACGGGCTATGCGATCAATCCTGCGCGCGATCTAGGTCCGCGCATCGCCCATGCCATTCTGCCAATCACGGGGAAGGGTGATTCAGGTTGGAAGTATGCGTGGGTGCCGGTGCTGGGGCCCGTGATTGGTGCGGCGTTGGCTGTGGCGGCGATTCGCGGGTTGGGGATGGCGTAGCTCTCTGGTGGTGTAGATGCAAAAGGCCCACATCTCAGGTTTGGAGGTGTGGGCTTTTTGTATGCATTCGTGACCGGGATGAGAAATGCGGGGGTTCCTCGACTTCGCTCGGAATGACACCCCTTGAAGAGTGCCCCTGCGATTACTCCTGGACGACGGCTTTTACGAGATTGCGGGGGTTGTCGACATCGATATGGCGGGCGATGGCCATGAAGTAGGCGAGGAGCTGGAGCGGCACGACTTCATACAACGGGGAGATGAACTCGGCGGCCTTCGGAACTTCGATAGCAACACGGCTGAGTCCGGCGACGCGGGTGTCGCCCTCGTTGACGATGGAGATGATATCGGCTCCCTGTTTGTTCATGTCGCGAACGAGGTTGAAGGTCTTCTCATAACGCAGGACGGAGTCGGGTGAGGAAGGATCGCAGGTGGCCAGTGCGATGAGCGGATTGTGGCGGCTGACGAGCGCGTTAGGGCCGTGCTTGAGCTCGCCGGTGGGGTAGCCCTCGGCCTGAATGTAGGCGGATTCCTTAAGCTTGAGCGCGCCTTCGCGGGCGATGGGATAGTGGACGCCGCGGCCAAGGAAGAGGAAGGTCTCGGAGGTTTGCAAGGTGTCGGCGAGCTGGGCGACCTGCTTTTCCCAGCGCGGGAGCACGGCCTCAAGCGCGGCGGGAACCTGGTAGAGATGCGCGAGGTGCGATTCGACGACGGCGCGCGTCATACGGCCACGGATGCGTGCCGCGTAGAGAGCAAGCAACTGGAGGACGACGAGCTGCGTGGTAAAGCTTTTGGTAGCGGGCACGGCGCGCTCGATCCCGGCGTAGGTGGGCAGCGAACATCCAGCGAGTTTGGCCATCGAGGATTCAGGCTTGTTGGTGATCGCGATGGTGGAGGAGCCGCGGGCAATCGCCTCGCGGAGAGCCTCGGAGGTGTCGGCGGTCTCGCCGGATTGCGAGATGACGACGAAGCAGGGATTTCTGAGCGTCTGCGTGGAGCGATAGATGTACTCGCTGGCGTATTCGACGTCGACAGCGATGCCAGCGAGGTCTTCGAAGAGGATCTCGCCGGAGAGGCCGGCGTGGCGGCTGGAGCCAGAGGCCGAGATAAGAATGGAGTCGCGGCCGACGAGCGCCTGACGGGCGGCGAGGAAGACATCCTCACGAAGACTGGTGCCATCGGCGTACGCGGCGAGGGTCTGGGAGATGGCCGCGGGCTGCTCGAAGATCTCGCGGATCATGGCGTGGGGGAAGTTGCGTGCTGGAGTGGTCATGGGGCCTTGTCTATACCTCTATACCAGTTTAGCTGGTGGATCGGTGAATGCTCGGCACTGGCTGGTGATTATGGTATCGCGGGGGTGGCTGGACGGGAGATCGAGCGCGGATCTTTCGATTTGTCCCGGGATGAACATGCCCGAAGGATGTCTGTTGTCGAGAGGCGAATTCCTGCAGAGCGTGACTGTGCCACTCCGGTCGGAATGACCTATTGTCTTGATGTAAATCTGATTTTTGATTGCAAAAAATGCGGCGCGTGAGATCACCTACGCGCCGCTATGGAGAAAGGTTTACTTCGTTCCCGCAGGTGTTGCGGGAGCTTCTTTGCCTAGAGCAAGCGATGGGTTTTTGCCCATGCTGATGAGGTTGGCCATGATGCGGAAGGAGCCGGGAACTCCGTCGGGCATCTGGCGGAAGAAGGCATAGGCCAGGTAAACATAGGCTCCCTTGCCGTAGCGAGCGTAGAGCAGGCCGCCCTTCTGCGGGTCCTGGTCTTTGTCGTGCATCTCGGTGAGTGCGGTGTAGTGTGAATCCCACCCACGCATGAAGCCGTGACCGCGCTCCTCAACCCAGTTATCGAAGTCGGAGGTATTGATCTTGTTGGGCCAGTTGAGCACGGGATCGTTGGGAGCGAGGATGGTGACCTTGTTGTCCTCTTCGACGACCTTCTCGGGGTCGCCGGAGAGGGTGAGCGGGTAGGGGCCGTAGTTGTGGTCGTACTCCTGCGTCTGGTACTGGACAATGACGGTGCCGCCGTTGCGCGCATACTCGAGAAGACGATTGTTGAAGGTCTTGAGCTCGGGACGAGCGGCGTAAGCGCGGATGCCGAGAACGATGGCGTCGTAGTGCGAGAGGTCTGCGGATGCGATCTCGCCCGCAGACAACATGGTGGGATGGATGCCGATGTCCTGAAGCGATGTAGCGACATCGTCCCCGGTCCCCATGATGTAGCCGATGTTGAGGTTGGGCGCTGTCTTCACGTCGACGCCGGTGGTGCGGTAAGTGGCGGGACGATAGTGCGGATAGGGACGAAGACCAGGATAGCCGACGGTTTCAAAGCCCTGAGTGAATTTTTCGCCGTTGTACTCGGCGACGGCGGTAATGATGTAGGGCTTGGTTTCGACGTGCTCGGGCTGAACCTTGAAACTGAGATTCTGGTCTTCGCCTTCGCGCATGGTTGCGAAATCGGCGGACTCAGGAATGGACTTCCAGCCCTTAGGAAGATCGAGACGAACAATTCCCTTTGCTGGCCCCTTGACGGAGCTGTGCAGAGAAATGTTCAGTTCGAACGTACTACTGGCGACGGGAACAACTCCCGCATAAGGAGAGACGTTGAGCGAAATTGCCGGAGCTACAAGCAGAGGCTCAAGGACAGGGCCTTCGCCATTGACGCGATGCACAGTCTGGACGACTCCTGCGAGCTTGATCGCCACGTCTTTATATGTAACGGTTGCCGTTGCAAGTAATGGATAAGGCCGCGTTGGGAGATTGAGATAACGCGGGTCGTTGATGTCGTAGTACGACTGCTCGAGCGTGGGGCGGCTGAAGTAGGGCTTGGTGAGTTCGGCGGCGCGTGGGACAGCCACCTCGAAGGATTCGTCGCGCGCAGCTCCGGATGCGAGTTCGCCGGTAATAGAGGCTTTGGGAGTTATGCCGAAGCCAGTTCCAGCTTCGGAGACAACATCGACGGCAGAGATGGCAACGGCTTCCGTACCTTGATTGGCGACGTGGACGGCAACGGAGACTTTGTCGCCCGGGACTACAGTTTGCGAGGTGGGTGTCTGCGTGGACATATCGCCCATGGGCCCCATGCGGCCACCAGCGGCGGGACCATCGCTGGTGTTGGCCAGCAGGGCAAGGCCGAGCGACTGCTGCAGCGCAAGGTTGAACTGCTCCTGCTTGATCTTGAGCTCGTGTGTCATGTTGTAACGAGCTTCAGCAGGCAGCTTGCTCTTGGCAACCTCGTCGACAAGCGCGTTGGTCTGCGCAAGGCCCTTCGCTAGAACAGGCGCGATCGTCGCCGGATTTGCCGCATTGAAGGAGGAGATGGCGGATTCGACGGTGGCGTTGAGCGCGTTGAGCTTTTCAACCCACGGAGCCTGTTCATTCTTCGGTGCGTAGGAAGCAATACCGGCGAGGGTGACGTCGATGCCGTCGAAGAATGTCTTCTCGTGATCGGCTACAGGCACACGCGAGGCGTAGAGGTGATAGCCGCTGGAGATAGAGCGCGGAAGCGGAATGCCGATACCGCCCATCTGCGTCTTCTGCTGGTTGAGTCCCTCACGCGAGGTTTGCATGTAGGAGCTGCCAAGCATCGGGTTGTATTCTCCGATGGGAACTTCGAGTGTTGCCTTAGGCACACCTTCGATCCAGGTGTTATCGACGTAGTTGCGGAAGCGTACGGGTTCCCAGTGACCGGTGGCGTAATCGTAGATGCCTTTTTCGGTGACACGGGCGAAGGGGACGCGCGCGTAGACCTTAAGCGGCGTCCAGGGCAGCAGGCCAGCTTTGATCTGGTCGGGGAAGACCTTGGGGTCGCCAGCCATGACGTAGACCTTCTGCGCGGTGTAGCCGGCAACCTGGTGGTGGCCGTGTCCGTCGGAGACGTTGCCTGCGAAGACGCTGGTGACGACGAGAGGGCGTTGAATACGGATAGCGCGGACGGCGTCATAAAGGACGCGGTCTTCGCCCCAGGTCTTGAGCGCTTCTTCGATGGTCTTCGAGAAGCCGAAGTCGGCGACGCGTGTCCAGTACTGATGGACACCATAGTAGTTGCCTGCGCCGAGCAGCTCCTGCGTGCGGAGGGTGCCGAGCTGGTCCCAGTAGTCGGAGGTCATGACGTTCTGTCCGCCCTCGCCTCGGTTAAGCGTGAGCAGAGTGGTGTCGACGCCCTGGCCGCGACTTTCGTAAGTCAGCATTCCGCCGTCTTCGTCGTCAGGGTGTGCTGTGACCATCGCGAGCGAGGCGCGCGTGTGCAACTTCTGAAGGGTTTGCGAAAGACCAGCAGAGCCACTGTCGATCGGCAGAGGCCTTGCATAAGCAGAGCGATACGAAGTGACGGACTCCGGCTGTTGCGCAAACACGGGAGAGGCGTTGAGCGAAAGGCAGAGGGTGAGAAGCGAAGCGATGGTCCCGCGGCAGACGTCAGATCTCATGAACGAAAGGACTCCTTCTTGGTGCGTCCGTATAGTTGATGGACAGAGCGGACAAAACAGTGCAGACACTGCTTTATTTTTTGGGTGCTCTTCCCTCGAATGTTCTTTAGCTGGCTAATTGGATATCACGATACTTTTAACTTTGTAAAGATTATTAAGAAATGTAGAGTATGATGTGTCCTACGACACTGGAAGCGAATGCGAGTTAATTTCCCCCCACAAGTACTGCATGACGTTGAGGCCACCCCGTCGCGGCCATCCCATCTTCGCCAGGCAAATGCTCGCGTTCTGCTGCGGCTGCTGAAGGAGCATAATCCGTGCTCGAAGGCAGACCTTGTCCGACTGTCGGGGTTGAGCGCACCTACGGTATCGAGCGCGGTGGGATACCTGGAGTCGCTGGGACTGGTAGAGAATCTGGGCGATGGTGAATCGAGCGGCGGACGTCCACCCGAGATGCTGCGCTTCAATGCAAGCCACGGCTATGTCGCGGGAGCCGATATTGGCGGCACTCGGCTGCGCATGATTCTTGCCGACCTGAATGGCCGCGTCGTTGCACAATGGGCGACGCAATTCACCGACAAGCAGAGAACGCCGAAGGCCGTGTGCGCACTGATTCACGATGGCCTGAAGATCATGTGCCAGGAAGAATCCACCTCGATTCGCAAGGTGATGCACATTACGGCGGGTGCTCCCGGCATCACGAATGTCAATGCAGGTGTTGTCGTTTCGGCACCGAATCTGAAGGAATGGACGGGCGTTCCTCTGCGCGAGATGATCGAGCGCGAACTCGGCATCTCTGCGATGGTGGAGAACGATACGAACCTTGCCGCCGTAGGCGAATACTGGCGCGGATCGGCCACAGGCGTCGACGACTTTGTCTTCATGGCACTGGGAACGGGTGTTGGCGCAGGTATCTTTCTGCATGGCCGGCTGCACCATGGCGCGAAGTGGAGTGCGGGCGAAATTGGTTACGCCGCTGTATTGGGCCAGCCGCGCGAGGCACTGCAGGTTTATTCGCCCGGTCAGCTGGAGCGTTCGATCGGCGGCCATGGAATTGAAGCGGAGTGGCGTCGTCTGCTTGCCCGGGAACGGCGAACGGACACAGGTGCGCTGGAAAAGCTGCGCGCGACGGAAATTTTCGACCTTGCTGTGGATGGGGACCGTCTGGCTTGCCAGGTGGTGCATTACACGGCACAAATCCTGGTGGATTGCATTACCGGGCTATCGCTGGTGCTCGACCCCGGAGTCGTCATTCTGGGCGGCGGCGTCGGCTCTCACCCGGAGCTTTGTAGAGTCACCGAGAAGCTGTTGGCGCGCAATGAGTTCGCCAAACCGCAGGTTCGGTCGAGCTCACTGGCAACCCAGGCCCAGCTTCACGGTGCGATTTCTCTGAGTCTTTCTGCCACAGAAGCGCAACTGCTGGCGTAAACAGGCCGAGAATTTTCATTGACAAGCCGGCTAGTTTTTCACTAGTCTCAGGGCACCTCACGACTTACTTAACAGGTTTTACTAAGTTTTAAGCCGAAAGGCTTTGCGATCTCACAGGAAAAGCTTCAGCACTTCAGGAGGCACATTTTGTTGACCCGTCTTCGTTCTTCTCTCCTTAGCGCCGCGCTGCTTGCAGCGCTCCCAGGTTTCGTGACAACACTCCCATCGTGGAGTCAATCGCAGTCCATCAACGGCACCATTCGCGGTCAAGTGACCGATGCGAGCGGAGCTGCCATTCCAAATGCCAGCATAACCGTAACCAATGCCGAGCTTGGCTTTGCCCGCACGATCGTGTCGGAAGGCAATGGCTACTTTGTGCTGGTGAACCTTCCGCTGGGAACGTATAGCGTCTCGGTGAGCAAGGATGGTTTTTCGACGGCACGCTTCGATCAGATTATTCTGACGGCCGGTAAAGAAGCCGTGCTTGATCCTTCTCTGAAGGTTGGCAATGCATCGGAGCAGATCGATGTAAGCGCAACGATTACGAACATCGATCCGACTACGTTGAGCGTACAGCGCACGCTGGATAGCCGCGAGATCGAGAATCTTCCTCTGACCTCGAGGAACCCCTACAACTTCATCCTTTTTCAGCCTGGCGTGAGCGGCCATCCGAACCCGGAGCTTGGTATTCCGCGTACGCTGAACACCAATGGACTTCTGGACCGTATCAACTACCAGATGGACGGTATGGTGAATACGGAGAGTGACCGCATTGGTCTGCGTTTGTTTCCCATTGCCGACAGCTTTCTGAAGGAAGTACAGACAGTCTCGAACAGCTTCAACCCGGAGTATGGCTGGACCTCGGGCGACGTTTATAACGTGATCTCGAACAACGGCACGAACAGCTATCACGGCATGTTTCAGTGGATTCGCCGCTGGCAGGATGCAACAGCATATCCATTCTTCGCGAACAAGTCACAGGCAAAGCCGAATCTACAACTCCAGGATTTCGCTGTAAACGCTGGCGGAAAGATCATCAAGGATAAGCTGTTCTTCTTTGGCGCATACGAGCATGTGACGCGCGGACAACCTGCGCCAGTTACCATTACCGCAGCAAACGTTGCTGCTCTGGGGTTATCTCCTGATCAGGTCAGTGCAACTCCTGGCATGCTACATGGTAACTTCGCCACAGGACGAGGCGACTGGACAATCAATAGCAAGAACTCAATGTTTGTTCGTTACAACTACTTCAAGAACAACTTTCCCTTCAACACACAGGTTGGCGGCCTGAATGCACGCAGCACAGCGGCAGACTTTCTGGATCGCGCTCATGTCATCGGCGCTCAGCTGACATCAACCGTCAATGATCATCTACTGAATGAGCTTCGCTTCTCATGGCCATTTCGTAACAACACGCACTTCCGTGGGCCATCGGCAGGCGCCGATCCTGCCATTGTTATCTCCGGTGTGGCCAATATTGGAGCATCCAGCAATGCTGGCGATCAGTACACCGATAAAGTTCCAAGCGGAAGCGACAACGTTACCTATATTCGCGGAGCTCATACGATCAAAGGCGGGTTCAGTCTTGCAGAGTTAATCAACCGTCAGCGGCTGGTCAGCTTCAACGAATATACGTTCACGTCTCTCGCGTCTTACCTCGCAGCTAAGAACGGAACCAATCCTTACGGATACAGCCAGTTCCGCAGCCAGCAGGATCTCACCGGCATCGGTTATGCTTCGCTCTTCTTCGGAGCCTACGTGCAGGATACCTGGCAGGTAACGCCGAAGCTTTTGCTGGTCTATGGCGGCCGCTATGACCGCTTCAAAGGACCGCAATCAAATCCGAATGCTCCTTTTATCAACTCGAGAAGCTTCAATACGCCGAGCCTTAACTTCGCGCCTCGCGTTGGTGTGACCTATCGCCTAGACGACCACACTGTTCTTAAGGCTTCGGGCGGTGTCTTCTATCAATCCACGCCGACGAACCTCTGGTTTAATGCGCTCAACCTGGATGGATCGAATCGCGTCAACAGCTTTACGATTACGCAACCGGCGGGTGCAACCACTGGAACACTTGCCTTTCCCAATATTCCCGCCGCCGGCGCGACGTCACTTCAGAACGTGACGACGATTTCGCCGAAGTTCAAGAACGAGTACACGTGGAATGCAACCTTGCAGCTCTCGCACGAGTTCAGCCGCTATGACACATTCATGATCGGCTACATTCTGGCGAATGGCCGCAACCTCATGTACCTGCACAATATCAACCCCATCAATCCGACTGGGCAACTGGCAGACGGACGTCCTGTTTTCAGCTCAGCGGCTAATGCTTCGACCCGTCTGGATACTCGATTCAATCAGATTAACCAGGTAGAGTCGGGTGCGAACACGAGCTTCAATGCGTTGGTGCTGAACTATACGCGGTCACTGGCTCACGGCATTCAGATCAATGCCAACTACACATGGTCACATTCGATCTCCGATGCTCCAGAGGTAAATACCTTCGAGCAGAGCGTTGCGATCATGGATACGACGAACCGGAAGCGCGATCGTGGCAACAGCATCGTCAATCATCCGAATGCCTTCAACCTGACGGCGGTCATGGAACCGACGTTCAGCCTGAGCCATGGATTCCTAAATACATTGGCTAATCACAACATGGTCGCGCTGCTGGCGAACGTCAGCTCGGGCGATCAGCAGAACATCATCACCAATGTCTCTATCAATGGCGACTCGTCGGTTGCCTCGGTTACACGCCCGCTGTACGTAGGAAGAAATTCGTTGCGGTCCCCGAATGTTTACCAGTTCGATGGGCGTTACACGAGGACCTTCCCGAAGCTGTTTGATCGCATCGCGCCTTCGTTCCTCCTCGAGGCGAACAACCTCTTCAACCACACGAACGTTACAACCCTTTCGCCTGTACAAGCCATCGTGCAGGCAGGCAATTCGCCACTGGGCCCGATTGGAACCTCGATCGGCACGCCAACGATCACTCGTGGATCGGTGCTGGAAGCGCGCATTGTGCAGTTCGGCCTTGCGGTTCGCTGGTAGTCAACAACGGCGGCGTGAACCGATAATAGGTTTGCGCCGCCATTTTTCTGTCTTCGTGCATGTGCAGTAAAGGACAAATGATGACAACGTCGAAGTCGACGACAAAATTTCCGGCACCGGTGTACCGCGATACGGTGCTGGCTCCGGTATTTGTGGATGCAAAGCGTTATTTTCTAGGGCCACTGCTGGAGATTGAATACGCGCACACGCTGATGTTGGCGCGGCAGGGCATCATGCCCGCAGGTGAGGCAGCCCAGTGCCTGCGCGCATTGGACGCGCTGGATCGCGGCGAAATTGAGCGCGCCGAGTACGATGGAACATTTGAGGATCTCTTCTTCTATATCGAGAAGAAGCTTGCCGCTGCATGTGGCGAAGAAGTAGCCGGCAAGATGCACACGGCCCGTAGCCGGAACGATATCGACCTGACGATGTACCGGATGGTGCTGCGAGGCCGCCTGCTTGGCATGCTGACTTCACTGCTCGCGTTACGGCGACTGTTGATCGATCTGGCCTGGGAATATCGCGCGGCGTTAATGCCGGCCTATACACACAATCAGCCGGCTCAGCCCACGACGCTTGGCCATTATCTGATGGCCTATATTGAGATCCTTGAGCGCGATGCCGAGCGGCTTCGCCAGGCTTATGCGCGTGTGAATCGCAACCCGCTGGGCGCGTGTGCGATTACGACGACTGGATTCCCGATCGACAGAGGCTTTACGGAATCACTGCTTGGATTCGATGGCCTGCAGGTGAACTCGTATGGAGCGATAGCCGCCGTGGATTATGTCGCGGAGAGCTGCAGTGTGCTGGCGACTGCGATGCTAAGCCTGGGGCGGTTTACGCAGGATCTGCTCTTCTGGAGCACAGCTGAGTTTGGATATTTACGGCTAAGCGATGCTTATGTGCAGATCTCAAGCATCATGCCGCAGAAGCGGAATCCTGTCCCTCTAGAGCATGTGCGCGTCCTTGCGAGCCGCGCGCTAGTAGAGGCACAAGGCGTGCTGGGCAGTCTGCATAATACTCCGTTCGCCGATATGAACGACGCCGAGGACGATCTGCAGCCGTTGGTGTACACCGCGTTCGATGATGCCGACAGAAGTGTCCGCTTGCTAACCGGTACCCTTGGCGAAGCTGAATTCAATACTGCGCGCATGGCAGCAGCCGCTGATGGAAATTTCTTACCCGTCACCGAGCTTGCCGATACATTGGTGCGTGTGACCGGAATGAGTTTTCATGCATCGCATACGATCGTCAGTAAGGCCGTACGCGAGTTACGAGATCGCGGCTACGATGCCGATACGATGGCGCAGATCGTAGAACGCGAACTAAGAGAAACCGACAAAGCTGCTTTGATTTCTTCCGACCAGATTCGTGGCGCCCTGAGCGCAGCAAACTTCGTTGCAGTGCGCCGAATTCCAGGCGGCCCAGCAGCCGAGGCACTTCAACCGGAGATAGAGCGCGCGAAGACGCAGCTTCAGGCAGATACACAATGGTTGAGTGATACGGAACAGCATCTGGCAGAAGCAAAGGTGAAGATGAAGCAGCAATACGATTCTCTGTTGCGGCGGATACATGAAAACTGATCGTCTCCCTTTGACTGAACCCATAAAGCCAGCGAAGCCAGAGTTGCAACGTGGTCTTTCGACAATGTCCGCTCTGGGGCTGAACGTGATCGGCATGGTGGGTGTGGGCCCGTTTGTCACACTATCGCTGATCGTCGCGGCGATGGGCGGACCGCAGGCCATGCTGGGCTGGGTACTGGGTGCTGCGCTCTCACTGTGCGATGGCATGGTGTGGAGCGAATTAGGCACTACGTATCCGGAGGCAGGTGGATCGTACGCTTACCTGAAACATCTTTATGGTGAGCGTGGGCTGGGGCGAGTCTTCTCTTTTTTGTATGCGTGGCAGATTCTTTTCAGCAGCCCACTATCTATTGCATCGGGCTGCATCGGGTTTTCTCAGTATGTTTCGTTCTTTGTTCCGAACGCATCGCAGCCGATCGTTTCAGTGAAGTTACTTGGCGTTCCTTTCGTGTGGAGCGGACAGACACTGATTGCTATGGGAGCCTGTGCGCTGGCGCTGCTGGTTCTATATCGCAGCATTGTTGCGATCGACAAGATCGTACGCTGGTTGGGCTTCGTCGTCGTCCTGACGCTGGTGTTCATCATCTTTGCAGGGTTCACACACTTCGACCCGAAGATTGCCTTCGACTTCCCTCCTGGGGCCTTTGCATTGAACAGTGCCTTCTTTATGGGGCTGGGAGCAGGTCTGCTGGTCGCAGCTTATGACTACGGCGGATATTACAGCGCATGTTTTATGGGCGCCGAAGTACGCGATCCGCAGCGCACGATCCCACGCGCCGTGCTTGGATCTGTCATCATTGTCGGCTCGCTCTACCTGCTGATGAACGTCAGCGTGCTGGGCGTACTGCCCTGGCGAGAGATGGCGCAGGAGACCGGAAACACCCACGCACGCATGTTCACGATGGCTGTCTTTATGGAAAGGCTCTATGGACATACGGCTGCTGGCATCACCGTAGTCCTCATCGCCGTCGCTGCGCTGTGCTCTGTGCTGGCTTTGCTGCTCGGACAATCACGGATTCCGTTTGCCGCGGCACGCGACGGCAATTTCCCCGCCTGGTTTGGCGCAATCCATCCGAAGCTCCGCATGCCGCATCATTCGCTGCTGTGGCTGGGCGCAATCACGATGATCTGCTGCATGTTCAGATTGCAGGAGGTGATCACCGCACTGGTCGTAATTCGCATCCTCTTCCAGTTTCTGCTGCAAGGCATCGCTGTACTACTACCGAAGCACAGGCGCGAACGCAAGGTGCGCGGCTTCAGGATGCCCCTCTATCCGATTCCGGCACTCCTGGCACTCGGCGGATTTCTCTTCATCCTGTTCTCGCGCCCAAACTTTCACCGTGAGATACGGACAGCCGGCATCATTCTGCTGGCAGGGCTGATTGTGTACGCCGTGCGCAATTACATGGCGCGCAATCGAACTGCGAACGTATAGGGTGGCTTACTCAACAAGGTGCAGTGATCCAAATCGTTCAGGAACATGGAAGGTTTCGCTCATACTGGCCTGCCAGGCAAGCAACTGATGTTGTGGTCCCTGACTGCGGAAGAGATTCGCACGGAATGTCATTTCGGCGGCCACTGATGCTGCGGTGATCGCAGCAAAGGGAATGCGCATCGCGCCGTACCATGTTTTAGCTATGGAATCGATGCAAGCTGCGACTTCAAAACGTGATGTCCATGTGGGATCGCCTATACGCCGGGGCGCCTGGAGGTCGATATCCAGATCAAGCCATTCCGCCTGCGGAGAGATTTCAAATTCCTTATATCGGCCGGTGGAGTGCGAATCCGTACCGATAAAGAGCTCCGCCACGTCCCAATTCCATAGCTCGTTCGTTGCGTGACTGGTCTGCGGGTCTGGCTTCAGGTGAAGTTCCTGATAGCAGCAGATGAAGAGTAGGTACAGGTTCTTTTCAGTCCATCTGGCACGAACGCTGGTATCCATACCTGGGACCAGCTCCCCGTAGTTGTCATGACGAAACGAGACAGGTTGTGACCTGTTCCACTGTTCCGAGCGAGGATCGAGGTCAAGGGGATGATCCTGCGCGATCCGCGTAGCGTAGATTGTCGAATCGGATGACAGCATCGTGTCAGCCTATTTGATAAGTGCTCGATAATCTTCGCGCGTAGGCGTGAAGATATCGAGCACCTCGGCTGCTTCGAGCGCAGAAGCCTGATGCTCGACTCCGCCATCGACGACGAAGCTGTCGCCGGCATGCACATCGAAAACTTTTCCACCCACGTCGACGCGAATGCTGCCTTTGACGACATAAACGAGCTGATGATGCGGATGGCTATGACGCGCACCAATCCAGTCGGCATCGAAATAGTGGCGAACGAGCATGAGCTGATCGGTATTGGCGAGCACCTGACGACGCATGCCGTGTTCGGGTGTAAAGGTTTCGGGATCCTGATTGCGTACGAGACTCATTGCTCTCTCCGTAAGATGTACGTCTTCAGAGTAATTGATAAGAGCCGTGTGATTTTCAAGATGCAGCAGCTTCCAATCCACCTCCTTAAAGAAGGAGCAAGATTCGTTACTGCTTTGCGGGAGCAAGATAATCAACGCGTATCGAGAGAATTTCGTATGGAGTAATGTGCGCCGTGACCTGGCTATTCGAGATCGTAAGGGGCGAACCGATAGGCTTCTCCATCAGATTCGTCTCTGTAGCTGCTGTCGCTCCAGCGGGTACGCTGAAGATGACATCGCTTGGCTTGCCTGCCCACTCGAAGGCGCGGAAGATAAGGCCATTATCGTCTTCGGCTTTCTTGACAGCCGTCAGCACCACGTTTTCCGGAGCAACCGATGCATAGGAGTGTTCCAGTGGTAGCTCACCTGCGTGTGGTGTTACCTGCAGAGCGTGCAGCTCGTAGTTGTACTGATAGCCGCGACGCTCAGTAAGAGCCTGCTTCCAGGTTCCGGCGTGCGGATAAAGCGCGTAACTGAAGTGCTGATGACCACGATCAGCTACAGGGTCAGGCCAAGTGGGTGAACGCAGGAGAGTAAGCCGTAACGTATTGCCCACTGCATCGTAACCGTACTTAGCTTCGTTGAGCAGCGAGAATCCGTGGTGCTCATCACCAAGATCGGCCCAGCGCATCGCAGGCACTTCAAACTGTGCTTTCTCCCAGCTGTTATTGCGCGTTGTTGGACGCTCAATGTTGCCGTAGGGGATCTCGTACGTCGCCATAGGGCCTGAGGCCGCGAGCGGGAAGGCAGCCTTTACGAGCACGTGTTCTTCATGCCAATCAATGTCGTTAATGACATCCACTGTGTCTGTGCCTGCATAGAGCTGAATGTCCTGCACAAACTTCGAAGACTGCCATGTGCGCGCCACACGAATGACGGCACGCATCGGCCCCTTCTCGATCAATTCGACGGAATCGACGTTATCGATCGGCGTCATGTGATCATACGTTCCGGGATCGATGTTCCAGGCGTCATACTGCTTCGGCGTGTCTTTGAAGGTCTGCAGTTGGTTGCCGCATGCTCCTTTGGAAAGTGACTCAAAGTTCGCCTTCTTATCGTAGAGACTGGTAATGCAGCCTGTCTTCGGGTCCACCGTGATACGGATAAAATCGTTCTCCATCGTCGTACCGTTCGCCTTGATGTCGGAGGCAAAGGCTTTCTCCCCGGCAACAGCGTGGAGAACCTTGTAGCCGAGCGAAGGAACGTCCTTCACCTGCACTAGCACTTTGTAACTACCAGTCTTTGCATCGCTCGAGATGACCTTCGACGGCATAACGTTATTGTGTTCGTCGAGAAGAGAGATGCCGTTGGATGAAGCGCTCGGCAACTGCACCGAAACCGTCGTGACACCAGTATGCGGCCATGCCAGTGGATTGAAGACGAGGACAGGTGTCTCGCCCGCAGCTTTGGTGTTCACGTTTGCCGCGAGCGTGTGCAGCGCGTGCGACGAGATCGCATTGGTCTCGAGCCGAACCTGATCGAACTCGGCTTGAGCCTCTTTATAGATAATGCCGATGCCCGAGCCAGCCGCGAGATCGTGGAAGCCGTTGAAGGCGATCTTCTTCCACGCATCAGTAAGTTGCTCGGTTGGATACGGCGTACCATTCAGCCACGCCAGCGATGCATACTTTTCCGCATTGATGGTCTGCTCTTCGCTCTCGCGCATGTTACGCTTATGTTGGGCCTGCGTGGTCATAACGCCACGGTGATACTCAAAGTACATCTCGCTGTCCCATGTGGGAACACCGATCTTGCCAGGCTCTGGCTTTGGCGGGGTATACCCTTTGGCGATGGAAGCATAGTTCCACACCGGAGAGTTTGACGACAGCTTCGTCTCAATATTCGAGAAGTAGCTTTGTGCCGTGCCAAACTCAAGCTTTGGCATCACCATGCCGGGCTGCGCCCAGTGATTGCCTTCATCGAGAATGGCGCGCGTCGGACCTCCGCCATGATCGCCCACGCCATAGAGGTCCATCATATCTTCCATGCCGGGAGCACGCTCACGCGCAACCGCTAAGTCGCCGGTAAGACGAACAGGATTCAAATTGCTGTTGGCGTAATCATGCGGGAAGTATGAAAGTACCTTCGAGCCATCAGGCGACTGCCACCAGAAAAGCTTGAACGGGAGTTGGTTCGTGTCGTTCCACTGCATCTTCTGTGTCACGAAGTAATCCATTCCGGAGCGCTTGTATATCTGCGGAAGCTGCCAGTTGTATCCAAAGGAATCGGGATTCCAGCCAATGCGTACATCGACGCCATACTCCTTCTGGAAGAAGCGTTTGCCGATCAGCAGCGAGCGCACCTGCGATTCACCATCGGGCATATTGAGATCGGGCTCCACCCACATGCCGCCGACGATCTCCCAACGCCCCTCTTTAATGCGCTTCTTAATCTCTTCATTAATCGCAGGGTACTTCGTGGCAATCCACTCGTTATAGGCAGCCGCTGACTGCGTATAGGTGTAGGTTGGGTACTCGTTCATCAACTGAAGAGCCGTTGAGAAGGTTCGCTTGACGACATCGACCGTCTCGGACACCGGCCAGAGCCACGCCGCATCGATGTGCGAGTTGCCGGTAAGGTGAATCGTCGCCTGCTGCAGCATCGGGCGAAAGGTTTCCAGTTTTTGCCGCGATGCAGCAAGCGATGCATCGAACTTTGTTTGATTACCACTATCGAGCGCATTCAGATCGACCGTAGCAATCGCCTGATTCAGCGTTGCCAGATCCGCGCCTGGATCTTTCGACAGAGACGGCACCAGAAGCGTGCTCGAAAGGAACTCAAGACGCAGATCAGATGGATTCGGGCGGCCAGACGCAAACTCAATGCGCGTTGTCACACCAGAAAAGGTTTTCGTGTCGACCGTATGCAAAAGCTTAACGGCTACTAGAATCTTGTCGCCGGGCTTGGCTTGATCAAAGAGCACGATAGGCTCAAGATCATCACCGAGCGCAACGCGCCGGCCATTGAAATAGATAATCTCCGGCACAGGGCCATTTGCTCCAGCGCGAAACTGAAACCAGATGCGCGCACCGGTGAGGTCGTATCCATTGAGCGTCTTCGGAATCTCAAAAAGATGGCGATACCACACGGCCTCATTCGGTCCCTTGCTGCGTGGCTTCACCGGCTCCCATGAAGAGTCGTCGAGCAATGGGTCTTCCCCGTGGGCCAGATCACCGGGATGATAGCGCCATTCATTCGCAGAAAGCTCGCTGAGTGTTCCTAGACGCTCGATCACTTTTTGCGATTCCGGAGAGAGAGATTTGACGACCTCGCTGAGTGGCCTGGCTCCCCTTGCGAATTGTGCATGAAGAAATGCTCCCGGGGACGCAAGCATCAGCAGAGCAACGAATATTTTTACCGGAGTACGCAGCGAAAAAAGGCGGAAAGAGGCGATCAACGGATGGCTCCTTGTGTTCAGACATATATGTCGTAACGAAGGTTTAGCGCTAAAGCTGAACAGAAGGGAGTCTAACGCAAAAAAAACCCTCCGGTGAAGGAGGGGAGGAGACTGCAATGAAAGTTGAATAAAAATCAGCGTTTGAGCACCGATTCCAGATAAGCAAGCGCTCTGGGATCGCCGGATTGCCCCAGCCAGAAAAAGGCATCCTTACGAACTGCAGGATTGGAATTCGTCTCCGCTACGTGAATCAACTGCGGAACACCCTCGTCCTTTGGCAACTGGCTGAGTGCGAAGACTGCCTTCTTTTTCACCTGTTGCTCAGGATCGTTCTCAATAGCATTAGCAATTGCCTCTGAAGCTTTCTTTCCGGCTTTCTGCGCAAGCCAGAAGATCGCCTGGCCGCGCACTCCCGCATTGGAGTCGTTCTTCGCAAGCGACAGAAGCTCATCAGTCGATGCCGGATCATGGTTGATCGAGAAATCGAAGGCCAGCTTTTCACGCAGCTTCGGATCCTGCTCGCTATGAACCAGTTTTTGCAGAGCGAGCAGTCCGTCATGTCCGCGCTCGGCTGCGAGCCAGAAGGCCGCTTTCTCGCGCAGGCGAGGAGAACTGGAAGATGTCGCCATCGAGGACAGCTCCGTTGTCGCTGCAGGAGTTTCGTGTTGAGCGAGAGCAACCAGCGCACCTTCGGCCACGCGATTCTCGTTCGCCTGCTGCGTCGCGACCTGCGCGAGATAGTGCACACTGTCCTCTGGCTTGACGCCGGTAAGCCAGGTGAAAGGGACGCCTCCTGCATTCAGGCGGCAACCAGCATTGGCTGGCCTGATCTTCGTAATCGCTCCGTGATCGAGGCGGATGAGCACGTACATCTTTCCCGGCTCCGCCTTCGAGGAGTTATCCGTTACGCTGTCTCGCGATCCTTCGAGCCGATATTCACCGCAGCATCCATCGTCATTCGATCCGTATGAATCAGAACACGAAGACGAATTGTGTCGCGGAAGAGATGGAACTTCATATCCAATCCATAGCTGCTGGGTTGAGTGCTGAAATCGCGTCACCGTCGCGGACAGTCCTGCGCCAACGGGCTCAGTGTTGAACTGCGTATCGGAGACTCGCGGCTGCTGGGCAGAGAAAGCAACAGCAGACACACTAAGGGCTAGGGCAATCGCAAGATGCCTGTTCACGGGCGTACTCCTTATCTCTGAAGTGCTACTTGTTGAGGATCTCCATCATGTAGTCGGTCGCTTCCTTGTTGTGCATGATGCTGAGCTTGGTGGCGATAGCCTGCTTGAGATCAGGGTCTTTCTCGGCGCGGGCAAGCGTGACCAGCTCGTGCGCACTGTTCGAGATAAACAGACCGTCAATTGCTGCTTTCTTCGATTCAACATCGGGGCTGCTCTGGTAGGCAGCAAGGAGCGCCGGAGCGGCCGATGCTCCACCGGATGCACCCAAGTTGCGGATGGCGCGGCGGCGAAGTTCGGGATCCTGCTCCGTTGTGGCGATGGATTTGAGCTCATCGGCTCCCTTCGGACCAGCGGCGATGAAAGCGTTGATAATTTCGGTCTTCATCCGTTGATCCTTACTGTCGTGATAGAGCGTGGAGAGATCGGAGGTGGCACCCATCGCCCCAAGGGAGCGCACAGCCGATCTCACCAGTTCTGGATTCTGCTCTCCACGCGCCGCTACAAGCAGCTTGTCGGAAGAGCCGGTGACGAGATAAGACTGGAGGATCGTCCGCTTCACCCCTTCATCACTGGAGCGCTGATAGACATCAGCGAGCGTGTCAACAGAGCGCTTACCTTCCAACGCGGCAAACATACGAATGGCCTTGATCTGCAGTGCAGGATTGGACTGACCGCGGACAATCTGTTCGAGCGTCTGCTGTGCCTGCGGCGAGTTACTCTGCGTCAGCACGAAAAGTGCGCGTTCCTTAAGCCGGTCGGAGCCATTGCCGTTAAGGATCTGCTGAATAATCGGCAGAGCGCGCGACTCGTCCTGCTGCATGACAGCGTTGAGCGCTAGCAGCTTGAGGTCTTCGTCTGGATTCGACGACTCTTGCGCATTGTGGCGGCCACTCGGAGAATTAAAGCGACCACCTGTGATTGTGTGAGCACCGGCGCCTTGAATTTCGACGCGCAGAGCATCGCAATCGGTGATGTAGCGGCTCTTTGGATAAGCCTGCCCAAGACTGGAGCAGGTTTTAAGCGCACTGGAGGACTGACCCGCCTTATTTTCCGCATACGCCTTCCAGTAGAGCGCGCCGTCGGCGCGGTCGCCATGCTGCGCAGCAATCTTCGAGAAAATTGTTCCAGCATCGGCCCAGCGGCCTTCGTTAATCGCTCGCGTACCCTCGGCATACTGACTGTTGCGATCATCTACTGCGGAAATCTCTCCAACAAGCGTGATGGGTTCGCCCACAATCGGCTGAAGCGCATAAACAGTTGCGGGTGCAAAAAGTGCGGACGCAAACAAGGCTGGAAGAACAAATGTGACTTTCATTTAGATGGATACCCCTTTCGTAGCTGACGGCCTGCTCCCTCTCTGTTCCACGTCTCCCTGCACCCGGGAGCGGAGGACGCGAACTTCGAAGAGAAGGCCGTCTGTATTCATTTCTTTCTGCAACTCATCGAGCCGCGCCTGGGAAAGACCTGCTGGCTCGTTGGAAACCTCAATCAGCACGCGCTCCAGATGGTCCAGCGCATTCGCAAGCGTGGGATCGCCCGCCTGCTTGATGCTTTCGCGATAGAGCCGATTGGCAGCGAGAAGATCGCGGGCCTCAGCCTGCACCACTCCTTCCGTCGAAGGCTCAGCATGCCTCAGCTCAACGAGCAGGCGCTCGGAGCGATCCAGGTGATCGCCAAGTACAACAAGAACGACGCGCTGTTTGGCCTGCTCGCTCGCCGCATTGCCCGCAACCGCAGGCCCCTGCGTCTTATGCTGCTCCCACTGCCTTCCCGCAAAAAACGCCGTGGCAATTACCAGCAAGCATGCAGCGGCAACACCGATAGCCTTCCATGGACCAAATACCGGAAGCGAGAACCAGCTTCGTTTCTGCGGCGCTTCATAGGCGCGCAGCGAGCCGCGAATGGAGTCCCACACTCTTTGCCCATACTCTGCGTCGCGGTCCGGTGTTACCGGCGCAGCTATCTCAGACAGGTCACGCTGGATCGCTGCATAGTTGCGCGCGCATTCCGGGCACGCAAACAGATGCTGCTCCATCTCCGTGCCGGCTGATTCGCCGTAGTAGTACGCGATCAACTCTTCGTCGTTGTAGTGATTACTGTTCTTCATTGAGTGACCCGAAGCGGAGCAAGGCTGCGGCGAAGTTTCTGCACGGCGCGGAAAACAGTCTGCTTGGCTGCATTCGGAGCGATATTCAGCGCCTCCGCAATCTCTGTTGTTGAACGTTCTTCCATATGGCGCAGGACGAATGCTGTGCGCTCGGTTGCAGTCAACTTGTTCAACGCCTTCGTTTGCAGCGCCTCGATCTCGCGGCTCAACAGCGTGCGCTCAGGTCCAGCAGCGTAATCCGCAACCTGCACCTGCCGCTGCGAGGGATCGGTCTCTTCGGCGATCTGGTAGTTCGTTCCGGGTTTGCGTTTGTTGACCATATTGAGTGCGCAATTGACGGCGATGCGATAAATCCAGGTACCGAACCCGGAGCGCGACTCGAAACTTTGCAATCGTTGATAGCCGCGCATGAAAGCCTCCTGCACTACCTCGTCGGCGTCGGCCTCGTCACCGGTGATACGAAAGGCGACGCGGAAGACGTTCTGCGAATGACGAGCGACGAGAGCGCCATAGGCGTCCTTGTCTCCGGCCAGTACTGCCCGGACGATCTGGGGATCGTTCTCTTCCATTCAGCGCATTAGACAGGCAACCTTGCCCGCGGTTATGAAATTTTTTGGACCCGAACCGGAATTATGATCAAGAGGCAAGTGAAGATACTCCTGGCCGTATTTCGATTGACAGTCGTGATGCCGCTCTGTAGGGTTTTTCTTTTGAAGTAACCGCTAACTTTATGTAGGCGCGACTCCATCTCGCAAAACGAGCCATAAGGAACACTTCATGGATTTTGCTACGAAAACAAAGGCTGTGATCACGGACAGCCACTTTCTGGTGCCTTTTTTCGTGCTGGTAGCCGGTATTGCCCTGCTGGTCTGGATTCACTAGGAGTAAGGAATGGCAAGCGTCGTACAGAAAGCAACGCGGCACGGCATGTCGCTGCATGGGCTGGGTGTGATCTGCGGTCTTACGGCCGGGGTCTGGCTGGGAGCCGCCGAAGCGCCCACGAAGCTGGTGAACGCCGGCTTGTCGCCCTTCGCCGTCTCACTCTGCATGGTTGCGGGCGTCTTTACCGCTCGCTGGACCTTCCCCACTCTTCTTAAAGGGACCAGCTATGTCTTCGCCGACCTGATGGAGAAGAAGCACCTCATTGTATGGGCGTTGCTGGCTGGAGCACTCTGGGCAGTCGCTAATACGCTGACCGTCTTTGCCATCCGTGATGTTGGTCTGGCCATCGCCTTCCCGCTGTGGAACGCGAACTCTCTCATCGGTCTCTTCTGGGGTCGCGTACTGTTCAAGGAGCTGGCAGGCGCCAGCCCGGCCAATATCGGCAAAGTCGTCCTCGGCGGAGTCGCCATCGTCATTGCTGCCATCATGCTCGGCTTCAGCACGCTTCATGGAGACACCACCATGGCCCAGCACGCCGGGCGAGGCATCCTCGCCGCCATAGGGGCCAGTTTCATGTGGGGGACGATGTATGTTCCCTACCGTAAGGCCTACATCAGCGGTATGAATCCGCTCTCCTTCGTGACGGCCTTCACCGTCGGCGAACTGGGAACGGTCTTCGCACTCACGCTTGCGCTCGATGGCGGCCTGCACTCGCCCTCGTTTAATCTCTTCCATCACCACGGCCTTGTCTTCTGGCTCTTCCTTGGCGGATTCGTCTGGGTCATCGGCGATCTCTTCCAGCAATTCGCCGCCAAATATCTGGGCATCGGGCGCGGCATCCCACTCTCGAACACCAACCAGCTCTGGGGACTGGCCTGGGGAGCGCTCGTCTTCGGCGAGCTCGCCGGAGCCGACTCCAGACACAGGCTTCTTGTTCTCGGCGGGTCAGTCATCATGATCCTCGGAGCTCTTGCTATTGGCACGGCTGTGGCCTCCGCCCGCGAGCACACCTCGCAGAACGAGGCCGTCCTGCGCGAGTGCGAGCGCTACGGCCTGGACTACAACCGCACCCTTGCCTCGCAGGCAGGCGACGAGTTCGGGGACCGCTCCGAACGCCGTCGCTGGTGGGACTACGCCATCGTCTCTGCCGCCACGGGAGTCTTCCTCTGGCTCGGCGTCCGCGCCGTCGTTCCTCCGCTGAACATGAATCTGATGTGGATCGGCGTCCTGGGAGTCCTACTGTTCGTCAGTCTTGTCATAGGCGGATGGAGCCTCTGGCGCAGGACAAAATTCTGCTGATCTGCCTCAGGCAGGAGATTGTTTCCCCTCCCTCCGCGAGAAAACGGTAGGATGGCTTAGTTATGGCAGTACGGCTCAAGGATATTGCGCGCGACCTGGGCGTCTCGGTCGTCACCGTCTCGAAGGTTCTGCGTGGCAACAAGGACATCGGCGAGGAGACCCGCCGTCGCGTCCTCAAACGCATGAAGGAGCTGAACTATCAGCCCAACATGCTTGCTCGGGGGCTGGCCAGCGGCAAGACCTACACCGTCGGACTCGTCGTCCCCGACCTCGTGCATCCCTTCTTCGCCGAGTTCGCCAAATCGCTCAGCAGCGTACTCCGAACCAGCAATCGCGCCCTGATCCTCGCCTCATCGGAAGAAGACCCCGAGATGGAACGTCAGGAGATCCGCACTCTGCTGCGCCGCGGCATCGATGTCCTGCTGATTGCTTCCTGCCAGCCCAGCCTGCGCAACTTCTACGAGCTGGGTGACGAGCGCACGCCGTACCTGCTCTTCGACCGCAACTTCCCTCACCTGGCGGCTCACTTCGTCGGCTCCAACGATGTTCTCGTCGGCGAGATGGCCACGAAGCATCTCATCCAGTCCGGCAAAAAGCGCATCGCCCACATTGCTGGGCAGAACACCAGTCCCGCCTACGATCGTTTGCGCGGTTACCGCAATGCGCTCACCGAAGCGCGTCTCCCCGCGCCTGAGGAGTACGTCATCGTCTGTAACCGGCTGGAGGAAACAGGCGACGTCGCCGGAGCCAAAGCCATGCAACAGCTTCTTGCGCTGCCCGAGCCACCCGACGCGGTCTTTTGCTACAACGATCTCTCGGCCATCGGGGCCATCAACGCTGCACTGGCTGCCGGCTTACGTGTCCCCGAAGACATCGCCCTCATCGGCTGCGGCAATATGCGCTACAACGATTATTTGAAAATTCCTCTCAGCTCCATCGACCACAACACGGCCGAGCTCGGCCGCCTGGCTGGAGAAATGGCCCTGGATCTGGTCAATACCCCGGAGCAGCCCCCAAAGAGTATTCTGGTACCCCCCACTCTGGTGGCGCGAGCCTCGACGCTGGGGAAGCAAGCCTCATAACGCGGCTTTGATCCGATCGGCCGCGCATCATCTTCCGAGAGGGCAGTCCTGATGAGCAAAGTTCGAGTTCTGGTTGGCACGCGCAAAGGCGCTTTCATCCTTACATCCGACGGCAAGCGCGAAAACTGGCAGGTGAGTGGGCCGCACTTCGCTGGCTGGGAGATCTATCACATGAAGGGCTCTCCGGCCGATCCGAACCGCATCTATGCCTCGCAGTCCAGCAGCTGGTCCGGGCAGGTCATGCAGCGTTCCGATGATGGCGGAGCAACCTGGAAGGTCGTCGGCAACAACTTCGCCTACGATGGCGTTCCCGGAACGCACCAGTGGTACGACGGCACACCGCATCCGTGGGAGTTCAAGCGCGCCTGGCACATCGAGCCTTCACTCAAAAATCCCGACCTCGTCTACGCGGGCGTTGAGGACGCGGCCATCTTCCGCTCCACCGACGGCGGCCAGAACTGGCAGGAGATGCCCGGCCTGCGCAAGCACGGATCCGGCCCACATTGGCAGCCCGGAGCAGGCGGCATGTGCCTGCACACCATCATCCTCGACCCCAGCGACGAAAAGCGCATGTACATCGCCATCTCCGCAGCAGGCGCCTTCAGAACCGACGATGGCGGCGAGACCTGGAAGCCCATCAACCGCGGCCTGCGGTCGCAGTTCATCCCCGATCCCGATGCAGAGGTCGGCCACTGCGTCCACCACATCGCCATGCACCCCGGCCGCCCCGGCGTGCTCTTTATGCAGAAGCACTGGGACGTCATGCGCTCGGACAACGCAGGCGACCAGTGGACCGAGGTGAGCGGCAACCTGCCCACCGACTTCGGCTTCGTCATCGACGTGCACGCGCATGAACCGGAAACGATCTACGTGGTCCCCATCAAGAGCGACAGCGAGCACTATCCGCTCGACGGCCAGCTACGCGTTTACCGCAGCCGCACCGGCGGCAATGAGTGGGAGCCGCTCACGAAAGGCCTTCCGCAGAGCAACTGCTTCGTCAACGTGCTGCGCGATGCCATGTCCGTCGACTCGCTCGACAAATGCGGTATCTACTTCGGCACGACCGGCGGACAGGTGTACATGTCGCCCGACGCAGGCGATAGCTGGACGCCCATCGTGCGCGATCTTCCCGCCGTGCTCTCGGTCGAGGTGCAGACGCTGGCATGATCGTGCGCGTACAACTGCCTACTCATCTGCGAACGCTGGCGCAGATCAAAGGCGAAGTCGAAGTCACAATCGAAGGCGCTGCGACACAACGCTCCGTGCTCAACGCACTAGAAGAGGCCTACCCGATGCTACGCGGCACAATTCGCGATCAGGCAACGCAGCAGCGACGAGCCTTCATGCGCCTCTTCGCCTGCGAACGCGATCTCTCGCACGAATCCCCCGACGCTCCGCTCCCTGCAGAAGTCGCGACAGGAGCCGAGCCGCTGCTGGTCATCGGCGCGATCGCAGGCGGTTGAGACCCGTTTCGCTGCCTTCTATTTTGCGCAACTGGCAACGACTGGGTTGCAGCGAAAGCCCCCGGCAAAGGGCTGAACCTGATAGTCGTTGCCATAGATATTCGGTGACTGCGGGTAGTCGGTCGAGATGATCTGTGCACCGCTGGCAAGCGTCGCATCTTTGCGATGCACATCATCATGGCGAGCCTCCCACGTATCGATATCAGCCCGAGACCGCACAATATAACCCTTCCGGACGAGATCAGAAACGCGACCGGGCTTGGCCAATGCGTTGTCGACCATGACAAAAGCCGTGTGCTTCATGCCGGGCAGTCCCTGCACAAAAGCGACACGCCCCTCAAGCGAATCATGTCCCTCAAGATAGGGTGCAAAAGCTTTGAGATTCAGACCAGGCACAAGAAACAGAAATAGAAATTTGCCGCGCACCGCGGTGACCTGTGGCCACGCATTGGCCAGCGCAGCCCCCTCAAGCGTGCTGTGCTTGCCGCGCAGATCATCCGGCGTGAAGAGCCGGTCGCGCCCGAAGACCGAGAGAATGTCCGCATCCACCTCGTCGAAGGCCGCCTTGTCGAATGCGCCTACAGCGCTCGCACCCGGGACAACCTTCTCCAGCCCCGACAACTTCGGCTCCAGCAGGATGAAGACAGGACTATGGCCGGGATTCGCGTCAGACCACTGACGCAACAGCGTAAGGCACTGATGAAATCGCGGACACTGGCTGCGGAAGTCTACATCGGCAAGATGAAAGACCTTCATGCCAGGCTGACGAAGTTGCTCCTCATAGATGGGCGCCAGATCTTTTTCGCCCGCCTGGCGCAACTCCCGATAGGGAAGCGGATTGGCGTACAGTCCTCCCTGTGGATCGGCCTGCAGATCGAGCTCAAGACTGCGCACGCCAGCCCGCAGCTGCATCTCGAGTGGCGCCTGGATGTAATCCAGCGCATCCGTAAAGCTGTCCGTCAACGGATTCGGGTGTTCCTCTTTCATGACAGCAGCCTGATCAGGAGGCATGTTCTTCTGCATACTCTCGAAGAGAGGCTTAAGGCGCGGCCCCATTATCTTCATCACGCGCGGGTCAGCTGGCATTTGGTAGCTGTTATGCGTGCCAACGACCTGAATCTGATTCAGTCTCAGCCCATCACTGCTCTGTGCGCACATGGATGAAGAAACAAGGCACACAACGATTGCCGGTAAAGCGAAACATAGTTTATTGGTGATCACAGACCCATCGTATGCACCGCGTGTAAGGAACACGTAAACGACGCTGTTATTTCACGCCCTTCTCCGGGTTCCACGATCCCTGCTCTTTACGGACGAAGACGATCTGCCCAATGTGGTAAGCATTATGCGCACCGACGTGGGCAAGCAACGATGCCTTATCCGAAATCTTTTTATCGTCGGCAGCTTCGACAGCCTTCTCCCACTCCGTCAACACCTGGTCCAGTTCGTGCACGAGAGCAGACCACTGGGCGGCATCGAAGTTGTTGAATGTCTCGTCGTTGTTGCCGCTGAAAGCCGGTGGTTTCTCCCCCTTGAAGCTGGCCAGCTCAGTCTTATTCCAGAAGACGAGATGATATGTAAGCTGTCCGACGGAATGATTGCCCTTGCCGTCGGTCCACTTGGCCTGTTCGGCAGTCAGTCCTTCGACGGCAGTATTGGCCGGAACAAACCATTGCGCCACATTATGTGTACTGCGAAGCTGTTCCAGCAGAACGCCCCTCAATGTGGTGGGCGGCTTAGGTGCCGGCGTTTGCGCCGTCAATGGAAGACTGAGTGCCGCAACGGCAAGAATCGACAGCATACTTTTTCGCATATTCGCAAACATCTCCTCTATTCAGCTTTAGGGCTGCATGCCAGTTTAGAGAGCACATATGAGGAAACAGGACCGCAAGATCCGTTTTCGATGCGGATTGTGACGAACTGCAATTCCACAGAAGAGCCCGAATGGAATATGAGCCGTTTCACCGATCTCCCAACATTCCAGAAGCTATGTGGTTGACCGGAAGCACTTTCGAAGAAAAACATTGGCATGGCAGAAAACAGGCGCCTGGCCACGAATCACGATCTGAGTCCTGTACCTCGGGACCTTCGGGAATTTCTTCCACCAGGTGAAGCTTTTTTCGCTTGCCAGCCGTCTTACATGGAGCCTATAGTTAGCGGTAACTTTGCGGTGGGCCGCACGGAGGATGGAAATGGCGACGACAACACTGGCACCCAATGCTCCCCTTGGAAAAGACATGGAGGAGTGGGACGAGTTTCTGCAGGGCCGCTACAAAGAAGGCAAGAACGAAGAGGAATTTCGCCAGTACGACGAAAAGGCCAATCCCGGCGTCGCTGAATTCTACCGGCTGAACCACCACCACCAGACCTTCGACTACGTAATGCAAAAAGAGAAGGAGTACTTCAGCCTGAACAAGGGCATGAAGTCCATCTGGGAGGCTGCCGAGTTCCTGAATACGCTCGTCGATGACAGCGACCCGGATACGGATCTCACCCAGATCGAACACCTGCTGCAGACCTCCGAAGCCATCCGCAAAGACGGCCACCCCCGCTGGTTCGTCCTGACCGGCTTCATTCACGACCTCGGCAAAGTCCTCTGTCTCTGGGGAGAGCCGCAGTGGGGCGTCGTAGGCGACACATTCCCCGTGGGTTGTGCCTACTCTGACAAGATCGTCTTCCCCGAATACTTCAAGGCGAACGCCGATTACGCCAACCCGAAGTACAACACCCAGTGCGGCATCTATGAGCCAAACTGCGGGCTGGACAATGTGCACATGTCCTTCGGCCACGATGGCTACATCTATGAAGTGATGAAGCCTTACCTGCCCGATTCGGCGCTCGCCATGCTGCGCTATCACTCGTTCTACGCCTGGCACCGCCATGGTGCCTACCAGCACCTGATGAACGAGAAGGACAAAGAAAGCCTTCACTGGGTCAACCAGTTCAACCCCTACGACCTCTACTCCAAGGGGCACACCAAACCAAATATGAAGGAACTCAAGCCCTACTACGACGACCTCTTCGCCGAATTCTTCCCCGAAAAGATCGCCTGGTAGTTCCAGCCTGAATACCAATAAAAATCCCTCGGATACGCAATCCGGGGGATTTTTTTGCCGTTTTTGTGACAAGGTCACGGAGCGTTACCGCTTATTTACTTGAGATTGATCTTGCCCCGGCAAAATAGGCTTACGCAAATGAAATCTTTTATCAGACTGCGGCAGCGCTGAACATGCCGGCATAGGCAAATCACGTTGACGCTAAACTTAGCAGCAAACAACGACAACTATATATTTTTCAATATTTTCCATCTAACTCTCTGCGAATTACGTTAGCGATATAGTTTGTGAAAATTTATTGACAAAGCAAACATTGCACCAGTACTGTTGCGCCGTCCACATAACTCATTCACTCATGGCCTGAAAAAGGCTAATCCGTGGACTATGGCCCAACAACGATCAAAGACGGGAAATAAACGACTTACCGAATACGAGAGGCAAATCGATGAACGCTGACCTTCATTTGAAGTCCGAAAAGGATGGACAATCTCCCAGCCAACGAAACCCGCTGCACCCCATCTTCGGTGCAGCCTGTGTATGGATTCTCACCCTGGTTGCAGCCCTGCTGACAGGCAGCATGCCAGCCTATGCGCAGTTTGAATCGGCATCTGTGCTCGGCTACGTGCACGATGCCTCCGGAGCAGCCGTTCCCAATGCCAATGTCACCCTGACGAACGTTGGGACAGGTATCAAACAGACGAAGCAGACGGACAGCGAAGGCAGGTACGAGTTCGCCAGCGTCCAGATCGGCAACTACCAGGTCACAGCCGAGGCCCAGGGCTTCAACCGCACTGTGACTGAAAACTTTGCTGTGCTGACCAACGCTCGCCAGCGCGTCGACGTCTCCCTGAAGGCCGGCTCCGTCTCCGAAGAGGTCACCGTCACCTCGGCCGCGGCGCTGCTCGACACCGAAACCAGCTCCCACTCCACCGTCATCGGTACCAAGCAGGTCGAAGACCTCCCGCTGAATGGCCGCTCCTACGCCGACCTCGTTCTGCTGGTTCCTGGCGCACGCAAGTCGCTGCTTGAGAACAATGGAACCTCCAGCCGTGAAGGCTCCTTCAACATCAACGGTCTGCGATCGGCCTTCAATAACTATCTGCTGGACGGTCTCGACAACAACAACTACGGCACCTCCAACCAGGGCTTCGCTAACGAGAATATTCCGCCCTCGCCCGACGCTGTCAGCGAGTTCCGCGTCGAAACGAACAACTACTCGGCCGAATACGGTCGCAACCCCGGCGCCGTCATCAACGCCGCAGTCCGCCGTGGCACCAACCAGTTCCACGGTCGCGCCTGGGACTACATCCGCAACACCAGCTTAAACGCCATCGGCCCATTCAATGCCGCCGGCGCCACCAAACCCAAGTTCATCCGCAACCAGTTCGGCGGAACCTTTGGCGGCCCCATCTGGAAAGACCACACCTTCTTCTTCGCCGACTACGAGGGTGTGCGGCAGATCTTCAACAACGCCAATACGACCTCGACGCTGCCTTCGGTCAACCAGCGCAACGGCCTGTTCTACCTGAACGACAACGCAACAAACCCGAACAACGCCATTCCGCTCACGAACCCCATCACAGGCAAGAAATACCTGGGACAGATCCCACTTGCGGACATGACGCCTTTTGCCCGCGCGGTGATCGGTGCGCTGCCCACGCCCAACAACTCAGCAATCCTCTCCAACAACTACGCCATTACCCCCCGTGGCATCATCAACGACGACAAGGGTGACGGACGCGTCGATCACACCTTCAATGACCACTGGACCATCTTCGGTCGTTACAGCCAGCACCAGGGCTATCTCTTCGATCCTCCAGGCATCCCAGGACGCGCAGGCGGAAACTCCAACGGCAACGTCAACATCAAGAACAAGAACATCGCAGGTGGTGCCACCTGGACGATCTCGGCCAACAAGCTGCTCGACATCCGCTTCGGCTGGTCTAAGAACGAGGGTGGCAAATTCCCCATCGGTCAGGGTCAGAGCTCGATGCTCGTCGAGAATGGCATCACCGACGGCCTGCCCACAGCTCCGCTTGTCGTCCGCTCTCTAAACGCGCAGTCGGTCACCGGCTACTCGCAGTTCGGCGCACAGTCCTCGAACCCGCAATTCCAGAACCCAACCATCTACAACCCCAAAGCCAACTTCACCTGGATCAAGAGCAAGCACTCCATGAAGTTCGGTTATGAGTGGCAGGCCGTCAACACAGTCCTCAATGACTTCAACCCCAGCTACGGCCAGGACAACTACCTCGGTCAGTACTCTGCCGACAAGACAACCAACGGCGGCAACCCGCTCAACACCAGCATCGCAAGCGGCGCTCCATCGCTTAGCTCGCAGTTGCAGCAGGCGCAGAACCTCGCCGACTTCATGTTCGGCAACCGTTCCGCCTACTCCATCACGACCTACGCCGTCGTCAATCTGCGTCAGCGTTACAACTTCATGTACTTCCAGGACGACATCAAGATTTCGCCCAAGCTGACCATCAACGCTGGTCTGCGTTATGAGATCGTGACGCCGCAGTACGAGAAGGACAACCGCCTCTCGAACTTCGATCCTTCGACGAAGTCACTGATTCACGCCCGTTCCGGCGGCGTCTACAGCCGTTCGCTGGTCAACACTCCGCTCAACAACTGGGCTCCTCGCTTCGGCTTCGCTTACTCAGCTAACGACAAGACGGTCATCCGTGGAGGCTACGGCATCGTTTACACGCAGTGGAACCGTGCAGGTGGCGAAAACAATCTCACCTACAACGGCCCCGACGTCGTCAACGCCAACATCTCTCCGCAGGTAGCACCGACAGCGGCTTCGCTTTGCCAGAACGACACGCAGCTGCAATCCACCTGCTTCCGTCAGACACAGCAGGGTTATGCGGCAAACCTCACTACCGCGGCTTACTTCAATCCGCTCAACGTTCTTTCACGCTATATTCCGAAGAACCTCAAGACCGGTTACGTACAGCAGTATCAGTTCGGTATCCAGCGCCAGCTGCCTTATGGCATCACCGCTGACCTGGCCTACGTCGGCAACAAGAGCACCCACATGCAGATCCTGGCCGACTACAATCAGGGCACTCCGTGCCGTGGTGCTGGGTGCGCAACAAGCCTGCAGCCTCGTCGTCCGATCTCAAACTTCGCCGGCATCGAGGTGGCATACGGCGGTGGCTCGGCCAACTACAACTCGCTCCAGTTCAAGCTTGAGAAGCGCGCCACCAAGGGCCTCTACCTGCTGAACTCCTTCACCTGGAGCCGCTACTTCGATATCTCCTCGGGACACCTCGAGACCTCGAACGGCGACACCTCGCGCGTCAACTTCGCCAATCCAAGCCGCGACTACGGCCCGGGCGGATATGATCAGCCTCTCGCCGACACCCTCTCCGTCGTCTACGACCTTCCCTACGGTCACGGACATCACTGGGGCGGTTCATCGGGACGTCTGACCAACACGGTTCTCGGTGGATGGCAGCTCACGCTGATCAACACCATGACCAGTGGCCTTCCGCTCAACATCACCTACTCGCTCTCCAACAGCAACCCGATGTATGTCTCCGACCTGGTGAACTATCGGCCCTACCGTGTGGCCGGTCAGTCCATCTACGGCGCAACCAAGACCAAGACGGCGACCGCCCTCTCGGGCTACTTCAACAACAGCGCCTTCGTTCTTCCCACCGACGCGTCGATCACTTCGGCCGATCCCTGGGGCAACGCATCGCGTAACCTGGGACGTTCCAACGCCTTCTATCAGGCCGATCTCGGCCTGCATAAGGCATTTCCGCTCTGGAGCGATACGTCGAACTTCGACTTCCGCGCCGAAGCATTCAACGTGCTGAACAAGGTCAACTACATGGGCGCCAACACCACGTTTGGTGGTTCCAGCTTCGGCCAGATCACCAGCAACTTCCCAGCTCGCCAACTGCAGCTCGCCGCGAAGATCATCTTCTAGGCGCTGCTGCACCTTACCTTCGAGCGGCGCCGTTACTGTACGGCGCCCTCATTTTTTGTACGAAGATCGTTACATGCTGAAAGGAACAAGGATGATTCACAGTGCATGGAAGACAGCGGTAGCAGCCTCGGCCGTATCCGTAGCAAGCCTCGCCGGTGCGCAGCAAACCACGCAGGCAGCGCAGGACAAGATCGTTCACATCAACCAGATTCAGGTGATCGGATCGCACAACAGCTATCACGCCGGCTTCGCACCCAGCGAGCGAAAGTATATGGAGATGAAGAACCCCCGTGCGCTCCGCAGCCTCGACTATCGCCACGCTCCGCTGCCCGATCAACTCAGCTCCGGCGTCCGTCAGATTGAGATCGACGTCTTTGCCGACGCGAAAGGTGGCCGGTTCGCTCACCCCAAAATCGACGACGCCGTCGTCAAAGCCGGACTTCCCGCCGATCCCGACTTCGATCCAAATCACGAAATGGACAAGCCCGGCTTCAAGGTCATGCACATGCAGGACATCGATCAGCGCAGCACCTGTCACACCTTCGTCGCCTGCCTTACTGTGGTGAGAAGTTGGTCGAAGCAGCATCCCAACCATCTGCCCATCTTCATCCTCGTCGAGACCAAGGAAGGCGATATGAAGGAGATGCCCGAAGCCGTTAAGACCGAGCCGTTTACATCTGAAGTCTTCGACGCACTCGATGCCGAGATTCGCTCCGTCTTCAAGCCCGCCGAGATCATCACGCCGGATGTCGTCCGCGGCTCCGCAAAGACGCTGGAAGCCGCTGTTTTAGCCGGTGGCTGGCCCACACTCGCGCATGCACGCGGCAAAGTCATCTTCCTGATGGATCAGCACAAGGTCACTTCCATCTACGCCAAGGGACACCCTTCGCTGAAGGGACGCATTCTCTTCACCAACTCCGACCCCGGCCAGCCGGAGACAGCCTTCATCGAACAGAACGACGGCACGAAGGAAGCCATCGATGCGCTCGTCAGCAAAGGCTATCTCGTCCGCACACGCACTGACGAGGGAACCGAGGCAGCACGCACCAACGACACACGGCGCCGCGACCTTGCACTCTCTAGCGGAGCGCAGATGATCAGCACCGACTACCCTCCGGCTGAGCCATCACAGTGGACTCCATTTGTGGTGAAATTTCCCGATGGCCTCGTTGCACGCTGCAACCCGGTCAACAAGCCCACCGGCTGCGTCGACAGCCTGCTTGAACCATCGACAAAGAATTAACGTTCCGCAAGCATCCGGAAAGCTGGCTCGCGCTGTTAGCGATCGAGCCAGCTTTTGATGCGCGAACGATACCCGCGGCTCATGGCGATCTTCTGGCCATTCAGCATGTGAACGCCATATTCGCCGTCCACCTCAGGACGCACCTCTTTGACATACTGCAGGTTCACAATCGACGAACGGTGAACACGCATAAACGTATTCGGATCGAGCTTCTCTTCCAGGCGCGTCATCGTCTCACGCAGCAGATGTGTCTCCGACTGCGTACAGATGCGAACATAATTCTCCTCCGCCCCGATCCAGCAAATCTCTGACACCGGCAAAAAGAGAATGCGCCCCTTCGACTTAAACACGATGCGCGTCGTATAGGGCGTACCATTCGGGCTCTTCGGCTGTGCACCCTGTGGGTCCTGCTTCGCCTTCTTGATCTGTTCCAGTGCACGCTCCGTCGCCGAACGAAAACGCTCCAGCGTAAACGGCTTCAACAGATAATCCACCGCATGAATCTCAAACGCGCGCAGCGCATAGCGATCGTATGCTGTAGTAAAGATCACGCACGGCATCGGCGTATCCATTGCCGCCAGATCATTCACCACTTCAAATCCGTCCTTGTCCGGCATGCGTACATCCAGGAAGAGGAGATCCGGCTTCGTCGCGCGCACCAGATCGATCGTCTCCGCAGCCGAAGATCCTTCGCCAACGATCTCAATCTCCGGAACCTCGCGCAGTAGCTGACGCAGCTTCTGTCGCGCCAAAACCTCATCGTCTGCTAACACTGCTTGAACCATCACGCACCGTATCCTGTTGTTTGTTCGATTGGGCTTGCCGCAAATCGCAGCGGAAGCGTCATAACGACCTGAACTCGACCGCCTTCGATCTGCGATAACGAGAACGAGTGATCTTCGCCATAGTGCATCTGCAACCGTTCACGCACATTAGCTAATCCAACACCGCTGCCGCTCTTCGGCGGCACTGCAGGAAGAATCCCCACACCGTTGTTGATCACCGTAAGACGCAATGCCTCGTCACCTACTGACCGTGCATCGATCGACAACAGGCCATTCGCGCTCAAACGCGACAGGCCATGCGCATACGCATTCTCAACAATCGGTTGAAGAATCATGGCAGGCACCAAAGCGTCATGCAGGTCAGGCTCGACATTCAGCTGTTGCCGTACACGTCCGGCGAACCTGCGGTCCTGCATGGCCAGATACATCTCAATAAACTCCATCTCGTCACTTAATGGGATGAACTGCGCATCCCCGCGATGCAACGTAATACGCAGCAGACGACTGAGTTGTTCCAGCATTAGATCCGCTGCAGGAACATCGGTCTGCATCAGGCTCGAAATACTGTTCATCGTGTTGAACAGAAAATGTGGATTTAACTGCATGCGCAGCGCACGCATCTGCGCATTCGCAAGCTGCGCCTGCAGTTGCGCAGCCATGCGCTCCTTCTCGCGATAGCGCAGGTAATAGCCAATCCCCTTAAACAGAAAGAACGCCGACCAGAAAATCACAAGGCTGTCGACCAGTTCTGCATCAAGATGGAACGACAAGCGTTGCAAAAACGGCATCGGTGGCTTTCCCATCGGAAGACTGGGAAACAGCATCACCCATATCGCCTCTTCCAGCACGCTGACAAAGATGCTCATGGGTAGAAACAGAAGCAGCATCTTCTTAAGGTCTGCCGTGTAGATATGACGACGCATCGTCCACCACACGATCCAGCACAGAACACCCCAGATGAAGTACTGAGCACCCCATGCCTGCAGCAGAATGCTCAACTGAACATGGTTGTTCCAGAAGCGCGAATCCATCCACTCCTGCAGGGCGAACAGAAGCCCGAGCGAAGTCGCCCCTGAAATGAAGATCAGTGGATGCAGCACCAGGGGTTGGTGAGTCTCGTTCTTCCAGCGTGCAAATGTCAGCGTCAATCCTCCTGCAAGCAGTCTTATCTGCTTAGAAACCGTCGTCGGGGCAATTTGAATCCGCAATACTTGCTGCCTGCGTGGTGTGGCCTGACGAAGGGCAATCCAATGGAGCATGACTGGACGGCAGCTGAACCACACACGCATACAGCAAAACGGACACCAGAGCTGAACTCTTCCAGCCACGGAATAGCATTTGTGCTTCCTCCAACAGAAATTGGGCACGAGCTGACTGCAGTCCACAACGTTTTGAAGACTGCTTGCATTCCATTAGCCCAGGCCCGGTACTCAATGGACTGAGGGGGATACGGTTCTGTTATCGGGACGGTTCCCGTTTCGACCGTCGTTCGTGGCAGAAAATAGCTACATCGCCGTCAAAAACTGCGACTCGTCACGCAAAATGCGTGATTCGTCACATATTTTCGGCCATAGTGACAAGCTTCGTATCTAGTTGACGGTTTGCGTCCCCCGACCGGTCAGTTGCCGGATCAGGTCCGCCTCATGCTTCCGGTAAGGCGTGCCGTCGTGACGAAAAACCTCATGAAACCAGATCGTTGGCTGCGACAGAACATAAGGATGCTGCCACGAATCCCAGGGGAGATACGTCTGCGTCTTGCCCGCAACCAATCCCCAGTTGATCGCCCCGACATTCAGTTTCTTAGCCAGCGGCAAAATCGTATCGAAGGTGCTGCCGTTGCCGCGCGCCATGTACTCCGTGCAGATAATTGGACGGTGATGTGGCTCCAGCTCCCGGACGCGTGCCTCAAACTCCTCAGGCCAGCCATAATTGTGGAACGTAAGAATGTCGCTCTCCGCTAACTGAATCTTCGTGACCGGAAGCTCCTTCGCCGGGTCCGACCAATTCCCTTGCCACAACCCGCTCGTCAACGGCTGGCTGGGATGCGCCGAGCGCGCCCACGCAAAAACCTTCGGCAGCAGTGCAGCCACCAGTTCCGGCTTGTTCTTCGGCTCGGCAAAGCGCTTGTCGTTGGTGTTGTCCGGCTCATTCCACACATCCCAGGCCAGCACGCGATTGTCATTGGCAAATGCCGAGACGACGCCGACAACATACTCTTTTAGCTTCGGCTCATAGGAAGGATCAGAAAGCTCGCGGCCCCCCGGGCTCTGCACCCAACCCGAGTTATGCACTCCTGGAATCGGCGGATGCTGTGGACCCAGGTGCGGATCGGCCTCCCAGCACGAATCGAACAGCACCAGGATCGGCCGGATATGGTGCTTCGCCGCAATCGTCAGAAAGGCATCCAGCCGTTGCGTAAATCCCTTCGGGTCCTGCTGCCACAACTGATCCTGTAAAAACACGCGCATCGTGTTCATGCCGATCGACTCGCCCAGTCCAAGTTCGCGATCATTGATTGCCGGGTTGAATGTCTCCGCCTGAAACATCTCCAGCTGGTTGATCGCATCCGAGGGGATATAGTTGGCTCCCACCAGCCACGGCTGCGATGCATACCAGGCATTCGCCTTTTCGGTCGTCCAGCGGGTCTGAGCGCCTGCACCGACAGCCAGCGCCAAAGTGAGAAGAAGTGCAGAGGAGCGAATTTTCATATCGGCAAAATCATACAGGCAAAAACCGCATTCCCATCGACACCGGTCGTCGGAACTATCCTCCTCCATGTCTTTTAAAGAATTGAACAAAACACTATACGCGGAGCCGGAATCCGTAGATCATCATGATGCCGACACCCGTACGACCCACTAAACCAGAGGAGTAAGAGGCGCAAGCGCGCCAGGGCCCATGCGAAGAGCTGCTGACATCATGCGACGGCGAGCACATCTGCTCGTAGCAACATTAGCAGTCCTCCTGACTGCGGCAACCAGCCTCTGCGCGCAAAGCCTCAAAGGCGGAAGCAAGCTGCGCATCTTCGCCATCGACGTCGAAGGTGGCCAGGCAACGCTCTTTGTCACTCCCGCTGGTCAGTCCCTGCTCATCGATGCAGGCTGGCCGAACAACGACGGCCGCGATGCCGACCGCATCGTCGCCGTGGCAAAGGAAGCTGGCCTCAAGAAGATCGACTATCTTCTCCTCACCCACTACCACACCGACCACGCCGGCGGCGTCCCCCAGCTGCTCGACAAGTTCCCCGTCGGCGCTCTGATCGACCACGGGCCCAACCGCGAAGACGACGCTGCCACGCAGCGCATCTTCGCTGCGTACGAGAAGGCCGTCAGTGGCGCAAAGCTTAAGCGCATCATCGCCAAACCTGGCGACGTCCTGCCCATCGTTGGTATGAAAGCCACCGTCGTCAGCTCCGACGGCAAATTGATCGACCAGCCCCTCGACGGCGGCGGCGAACCCAACCCCTTCTGCAAAGACTCCGAAGTCCGACCAACGGACACAACAGAAAACGCCCGCTCCGTCGGCATCCAGATCGTCTTCGGCAGATGGAAGGTCGTCGACCTCGGCGATCTCACCTGGGACAAAGAAATGGAGCTGGTCTGCCCTGCCAATCGTCTCGGCCGCGCCGACGTCTATATCGTCTCGCATCACGGCATGAACATGAGTTCCAGCCCGGCCCTCGTCGATGCCCTCGGCGCACGCGTCGCCATCATGGATAACGGTGCAAAGAAGGGCGGCTCCGCACCGGCGCTTGAAACCATCGGCTCCGCACCCGGCCTCGAAACCCTTTGGCAGCTTCACTTCTCCGAAGACGGTGGCGAGGAGTTGAACACCGCCGACGAGTACATCGCCAACCTCTCCGGCCCCGACACCGGACACTACATCGAGATCGACGGTTCCGGCGACGGCAGCTTCGACGTCCTGAACTCCCGTACCGGCAACGCCAGGCACTACGCCGCTCTCTCCGCGCGCTAATCTCACCCTCCGGCCTTCGTACTTATCGACACACCGAAAAGCATTTGTTACCTTGTGTGGAATGCGCTCCGCTTCTCCTCGATCGACGACATCCAAATCTCCGGAAAAACGTTATTACCCCACCCCTGCGCTCGAAAAAGGTCTCGACATCCTCGAGCTCTTCGCCTCGACTCCTGAAGGCATGACCGTCAGCGAGGTCGCTCGCCGCCTCGACCGCACCATGTCCGAGATCTTCCGCATGCTCCTCTGCCTCGAGCATCGCGGCTACCTCGCGCAATCGGCCAATCGCGATCGCTACCATCTCACGCTGCGCCTCTTCCGTCTCGGGCAGGAGCACCCGCCGACCAAGCGCATGGTCACCGAAGCGCTGCCCATCATGCACGCGCTCGCACAGATCACCCGGCAGTCCTGCCATCTCGGCGTCATCGACGGCGGACACGTCGTCATCCTCGCGCAGGTCGACTCCCCCGAGTCCACCGGCTTCTACGTCAAGATGGGGTCGAAGGTCGACCTCATGCACGCCGCCACAGGCTACGTCATTCTCGCCCACCAATCCGAGGACGCCCGCGAGCGAGCCATCCAGGAGTGGTCCCGCGAGACGCAGAAGAAGAAGCCTTCCGATCTCGACGACCATCTCTCCAAGATCCGCGCGCGCGGATACGAGAAGCGGGCCAGCTATCAGGTAACGGGCGTGGTCAACATTACCTTTCCCATCCTGAACTCGCAGGGCAACGCCATCGCGGGTCTGACGATCCCCTACGTCAAACGCCTCGAAGACAACATCAGCCAGAACGAGATCATCGACGCCATGCGCGAAGCCAGCCGGCAGATCTCCGACGCCATGGGAGCCTCCACCGAACCCCTCGTCGCCGCTCCGGCCCCCAAAAAGCGCACAACTAAAAGGCAGTCCTAACGAATCGACAAGCCCTTGTCATTCCGACCGCAGGCCGGAATGGAGGAATCTGTTCTTCTCCCGCTGCTGCCGCCTCGATGGTAGGATGATCGCCAGCATAGCCTGACCATTTCTGGCGTAGTCTCTGCAGTGCGTAACACCAAACTCCCCGGGCCTTTCAGAATCTTGTGACCGTGACACATCGCATCTGCGACCGATGCGACGCGTCACGTACGCTCACGTCCTCAACAAGAAACGGGGATATCCGAAAAAGGAGAAGCAGATGAAGAAGATCGTCTTCTGTGCCGACGGCACCTGGAGCCACCCCAAAAGCAGCGACGCCGTCTCAACCACCGACACCAACGTCTACAAGCTCTACAAGGCCCTCACCACTTCTGCCACGCAATCCCCTCTCTACGACGATGGCGTCGGCGCCGACACCTCCATCATCGAACACCTGCTCGGCGGCGGCTTCGGCACCGGCCTCTTCCAGAAGGTGAAAGACGGCTACACCCAGATCGCCCACAACTACAACGACGGCGACCAGATCTATCTCTTCGGCTTCAGCCGCGGAGCCTACACCGCGCGCAGCATCGGCGGCATGCTCACCGCCTGCGGCCTGCCCACCAACCTCACGCAGCAGGCCATCGACGACGCCTTCTCCACCTACCGCATGCAGCCGCAATCCGCCGAGCGCCAGGCCGCAAGAGCCAATCTGACGCAGAACTACGGCAACCGGCCCGTCTCCATCGCCATGATCGGCGTTTGGGACACCGTCGGCTCGCTCGGCATCCCCAGCGTCATCGGCGGCGTCGATCCCATCCTCTACGGCTTCCTCAACACGCAGCTCAGTGCGCAGGTCCAAGCCGCCTATCAGGCCATCTCCATCGACGAGCGCCGACGCTCCTTCCCGCCAACCCTGTGGGACGGCGACCCCGCGCCCGGTCAGACCATCGAGCAGGTCTGGTTCAGTGGCTGCCACAGCAGCGTCGGCGGAGGATGCCCCGACTGCGGTCTCTCCGACATCACCCTCAAGTGGATGCTCGGCAAAGCGAAGGACAACGGCCTCGAGATCGACCCCACTATATGGAACACCTACCAGGCCATCGACTCCGCCGCCAACGCACTCGACGAGATTCAGGAGTCGTGGAACATTCTTTGGGGAATTCCCATGCACCGCACCATCGCCAGCAACGCTGCCATCGCCAGCAGCGTAGCCAGCCGCCTACAGCACATCGCTGCCTATACGCCTCCTAACCTCGTCCTCACGTCGCAGCGAGCACTTGCGACGACCTATATGTCCATCACCGTATAGCCCGCAGTGGTCTGACATCCTGCAACCTGCCTGCGATATAGTGGGGTATCAAATTCGCATTCAGGATGCAGGATGTCCCAGTTAAAGCAATCGCTAAGCCCGGCTGAGCTGGCAAAGAAGATCGGCGAGGGTCTTCTCTCCTTTCCCGTGACGCACTTCACTAACGACTTCCAATTCAACGAAGCGCCCTACCGCGAACATATCTCCTGGCTGCTCGCACACAATCCCGCCGGGCTCTTCGCCGCTGGCGGCACAGGCGAGTTCTTCTCGCTCGCACTTGGCGAGTTCTCCACCATCGTTCGCGCCGCTGCCGAAGAAACCAACGGTAAGGTTCCCCTCCTCGCAGGCTGCGGCTACGGCACCGCCATCGCCAAAGAGTTCGCCAAAGCCGCCGAAGACGCCGGAGCCGACGGCATCCTTCTTCTTCCGCCTTATCTCGTCAATGCCGAGCAAGCCGGGCTTCTCGCGCATGCCGAAGCCGTCTGCAAATCCACCTCGCTTGGCGTCATTGTCTACAACCGCGACAACGCCATCATCGACGACACCACCCTCGCAAAACTCTGCGACCGCTGCCCCAACCTCATCGGCTTCAAGGACGGCGTCGGCGACATCGAGCTGATGACCCGCATCTATGCCCGCCTCGGCGACCGCCTCACCTACGTTGGAGGCCTGCCCACCGCCGAAACCTTCGCCCTGCCTTATCTCGAAATGGGCGTCACCACCTACTCCTCGGCCATCTTCAACTTCCTGCCCAACTTTGCGCAGCAGTTCTACACCGCCGTCCGTAATCGCGACCGCGAAAAGGTCTACGCCGGTCTGCGCGACTTCGTGCTTCCCTACATTGCGATCCGCAACCGCCGCAAAGGCTACGCCGTCTCTATCGTCAAGGCCGGCATGACCGCCATCGGCCGCCCCTCCGGCCCTGTGCGCACGCCGCTCGTCGATCTCACCGAAGCCGAACTCGCCGAGCTCAAGACTCTCATCGGAGACCGCACCTGATGTCGGCCCCCGGCGTCGAGCTCGCGCCTCCGCAGAAGACCACGCACATCCGCTACCTCATCGTAGCGATGCTCTTCACCGCCTCCTGCTTCAGCTACGGAGACCGCGTCGCTCTCTCCGTAGCGGGCACGGCGATGCAGAAGCAGCTCTCGCTTGATCCCGTGCGCTTCGGCTTCCTGCTCTCCGGCTTCTCATGGGCCTACGTCTGCGGCCAGCTTCCGTCCGGAGGCCTCCTCGACCGCTTCGGCTCCAAGCGCGTCTACGGCATCAGCATCCTCGCCTGGACCATCTGCGCCTTCCTTATCGGACTCTGCGGCTATCTTCCCACCGCCTACATCTTCACCGCCATCTTTGTCCTGCGCCTCATCTCCGGCCTCGCGCAGTCCCCCGTCTTCCCCGGCAACGGACGCATCGTCGCCGCCTGGTTCCCCACCGCCGAGCGCGGCACCGCATCCGCCATCTTCAATTCGTCGCAGTACTTCGCGCTCGTCGCCTTCGCTCCTATCTTCGGCTGGCTCACCGGCAAACACGGCTGGCAGTCGACCTTCTACTTCATGGGAGTCTTCGGCTTCGTCCTGCTCTTCGCCTGGTACAAACTCGTCCACAATGTCCCCGACCACCCGCTCATCTCGCCCGCCGAGATCGAACACATCGAGCGCGGCGGCGGCCTCGTCAACGTCGACCGCAAAGCCGGAGCCAAACCAGCCGCCTCCCTCACCTGGTCCGGCGTCGCTCAGCTCCTCCAGCAGCGCATGCTCGTCGGCATCTACATCGGACAGTTCTGCATCACCACGCTTACCTACTTCTTCATCACCTGGTTCCCCGTCTACCTCGTCCAGGCCCGCCACATGTCCGTCCTCAAGGGAGGATTTGCCGTCGCCCTCCCCGCGCTCTGCGGCTCGGTCGGCGGAGTCCTCGGCGGCTTCTGGTCCGACACGCTCCTCCGCCGTGGCCACTCGCTCACCTTCGCCCGCAAGCTTCCCATCATCGCCGGCATGCTTCTCTCCACCACGATGATCGCCTGCAACTACACCACGACGCAGGCCGTCGTCATGTTCCTGATGTCGCTCGCCTTCTTCGGGAAAGGTGTGGGAGCCCTCGGCTGGACCGTCATCGCCGACACCTCGCCCAAAGAACTCATCGGGCTCAACGGCGGACTCTTCAACCTCTTCGGCAACACCGCGGGCATCACCACACCCATCATCATCGGCTACATCATCAAGAAGACCGGCTCCTTCAACGGAGCACTCATCTTCGTCGCCGTCGCCGCACTCATGGCCATCTTCAGCTACGTCGTCATCGTCGGCCAGATCAAACGCCTCGAGCTCCAGCCCGAAACATCCTCGTAACGAAAGTGTCATTCCGAGCGAAGCCGAGGAACCACCGCATTTCTTCCGAACCGCCACGAATCTCTCGTAGAGCCAGACCCATGACCATCACGACCACCCCCACCATCACCCAAATGCGAGTCATCCCCGTAGCCGGACGCGACTCCATGCTGCTCAATCTCAGCGGCGCACACGCTCCCTACTTCACCCGCAATCTCGTCATCCTCACCGACAGCCGAGGAGCCACCGGCGTCGGCGAAGTTCCCGGCGGCGAAAAAATCCGCTCCGTCCTCGAAGAAAGCCGCCCCCTCGTCGAAGGCCAGCCCATCGGCACCTATAAACAAATCCTCAACACCGTCAAAGAACGCTTCGCCGATCGCGACACCGGAGGCCGCGGCCTCCAGACCTTCGACCTCCGTACCACCGTCCACGCCGTCACCGCCATCGAATCCGCCCTGCTCGATCTCCTCGGCCAGTTCCTCGAAGTCCCCGTCGCCCAGCTTCTCGGCGAAGGCCAGCAGCGCACCAGCGTCGAAGCCCTCGGCTACCTCTTCTACATCGGCGACCGCAACAAAACCAACCTCGCCTATCCCAGCGAACCCAACGCCTCCGACGACTGGCTCCGCCTCCGCCACGAAGAAGCGCTCACCACCGAATCCGTCCTCCGTCTCGCCGAAGCCGCGCAGCACCGCTACGGCTTCAACGACTTCAAGCTCAAAGGCGGCGTCCTGCCCGGCGCGCAGGAGATCGAAACCGTCACCGCGCTCGTCGAACGCTTCCCCCACGCCCGCATCACCCTCGACCCCAACGGAGCCTGGTCGCTCGACGAAGCCATCCGCCTCTGCACCGGCAAACACCACGTCCTCGCCTACGCCGAAGACCCCTGCGGTGCCGAGCAGGGCTTCTCCGGCCGCGAGATCATGGCCGAGTTCCGCCGCGCCACCGGCCTTCCCACCGCCACCAACATGATCGCCACCGACTGGCGACAACTCCGCTACGCCGTCGATCTCCACGCCGTCGACATCCCCCTCGCCGACCCGCACTTCTGGACCATGCAGGGCTCCGTCCAGGTCGCCCAGCTCTGCCGCGAGTGGGGACTCACCTGGGGCTCGCACTCCAACAACCACTTCGACATCTCGCTCGCCATGTTCACCCACGTCGCCGCCGCCGCTCCCGGCCGCGTCACCGCCATCGACACCCACTGGATCTGGCAGGACGGCCAGCACCTCACCAAAGACCCGCTCCGCATCGTCGACGGCAAACTCACCGTCCCCCAGCGCCCCGGCCTCGGCATCGAAATCGACTGGCCCCAGATCGAAGCCGCCTACAACCTCTACCGCAAAGAAGGACTATGCGCACGCGACGACGCCATGGCCATGCAGTTCTTAAAACCAGGCTGGACCTTCAACCCCAAACGCCCCTGCCTCGCCTGACAACAAAAGCATCGTGAGCTGAGTACGTTCTATGACGAGAAGGGCGTTCTCGTTACTTGATTGGCGAGTTCCGAAAAATGCGATTCTGCAGGCCAGCTATGGCCGCCTTGCGAGAATAAGGGGCTGGTAATAGCCACTCTCTGCGGGCATCAGCCAGACCGGCTCATGAAAGCCCGCTTCGCGCAAGGCCTTCGACAGCTCCTGCCGTCTTACGGCGCGGTACCAAGAGACAAAATGGTGTGTGCGCCACCCTTCGCCGACTTCAAGCGTGATGTAAAGATGCAGCAAATACGCAGCGGGCTCGATCCAGTCCCAAACCTGATGGACAATCCTTCGGTTTCCAACATGTCCAAAGAAAGTCGGTTCCTGCATAGACGGCCGCAGTTCGAGAAGTGCGTCGTAGTCGCGAATGCTGGCAATGAGCAGTCCTCCCGGTTTCAATTTCAGTCCCATCGTTTCCACGGCTTGAGCGAGTTCGCCTACTGAAAGGTGAGGTAACGCATTATCGAAGGCGGAAACAACGTCGAATCCGGTTTCAGGGATTTCCTTGAGATGGATCATGTCCGAGACGCGGAACTCCAGATCCAGGCCACGCTTTTTTGCCTCTTTGTTCGCCCTCGCCACTTGCGCAGAACTCAGATCGCAACCCAGCAGATGATGTCCGAGGTGAGCAAGCCCCAAGGATTGGGTGCCGATGCCGCAGGCGCAGTCCAGGATACGCAGATGTTTGTGGCGTAGCTCATGCGAGATGATCGAATCCAGGATGCTTGCTTGCCGCCGAATAGATAGATCCCAGTCCTCAAAGAGGAGGTGGTAGTAGCCTGCCAGTTCGTTATAAAAGCTCAGCACTTCCTCAGCCATCGAATAGCAGCCCCCAATTAGCAGCATACCGCTGCGAGTCTGCCTCAAAATAGCAGTGTTATCGGAAACCGCACTGCGCTGGTAACGATACGTTGCTTTACCGGCAGTAATTAAAGCCGAGTGTCCTAATTCACGCAGCCTCATCGCATGCGTGGTATGCGCGCTGGGCGACAACAAGCCCGTTACAACCAAGCCTCCGGCGCAGCCCCAAGCTATATCCTGCGCATGACAATCGTCGGCACTTCAACTTCTTATTTCGCTTGCGCCAGCTCCGCAACAACTGCGGCAACTTTATCCAGTATCTCGATCCAGCCCTCCAATTGCCCGCTATTCTTTGCGCTCTCCATGGGTTCATTGCCAATGTGGGTGAGTCTCGTCTGGCCGTTCCCGAGATCTTCAAAGAGGGTCACGTCGTACGCACCGTCGATGGCCTCATGTTCTATTCCCAATTCCGCAAGGTCAATCTTGTTTCCCTCCGAGTCGGAAAAGTACATGGAGGAAACGATCTTCTCGTACGGAACAATCTCGTGGTATTCCACCGCATTCCAACCCTCCTGCCCATCCGGCGCCTTCATGCAGCAGAGAAGTTTTCCTCCCACGCGAAAATCCATCTTGCAAACAGGCGCAGTAAAGCCCTTCGGTCCCCACCACTGCATGATGTACTTCGGGTCTGTCCACGCCTTCCAAACCAACTCGCGTGGGGCATCAAAAACTCTTGTAACGACCAACCGCTCAATTTCGTTAACCGTGTTTTCTGCCATCTCTGGCCTCCTCTTTCTTCATTTGATGGACAACTACTTCCAGTTTGTCGAAGCTCTCTTCCCAGAACCGGCGATAGTTGCTCGCCCAGTCGTTGACTGTCTTGATCGCCTCGGGCCTGAGCGTGCACACACTCTCTCGTCCACGCTTCTTCTTGATCACAATCCGCGCCCGCACCAGGCAGGCGATGTGTTTTGAAATCATCTGCTGCGAGAGTGCAAACGGTTCCGTCAATCCACGCACAGAGGCAGGCCCGCGGGAGAGCCGTTCGATCATTGCCCGACGGGTGGGATCCGACAAAGCCGCAAATGTTGTATCCAATCTATCCACAACCGAATGGTAGTGGGTTTCTCGACAGTGTCAAGGATGATTTTGCGACTCCTGATGCTGTTCCCTGATCTCGAATCGCAACCGGTTGTAATCGCTCAGGATCCCGACAAGAGCTTGTTCGTTGGGGTGAGACGCTGGGAGTGGAGCCGAAGATACAACGACCTGTTTTTTCATCCACGCCCACAAACTCCGGCATGCACCGCAGTACTTGCGCCAAGCCAACCAGACTGAAAACATAGCCCCCATGAACTACGGGATTGCGAGCCGCATCTTCGCCGGCTGTACCGCCGCAGCCGCATGGGCGGGCCTCATCATCCAGTTCGTCGTAACCAGCCAGATCAACTCTGCAGGACGCACTCTGTGGCTCATGCTCGCGTACTTCACCATCACGACCAACCTTCTCGTCGCCATCGTCTTCGCCTGCATCGCTCTCAACCGCACCGCTCTGCGTTCACCATGGATCATTGCCGGAACCACGCTCTCCATCGCCATGGTGGGCGTCGTCTATTCGCTTCTGCTGCGAGGCACCGTCGAGCTTTCAGGCGGCGCAGTCTTGGCAGACAAGCTACTCCACGACATCACGCCTGTCCTCGCTTCGCTCTTCTGGATACTCTTCGCGCACAAAGGCGGCCTTACCCGTAGACACCCCCTGCTCTGGGCCATCTATCCGCTGACCTACTTCGTCTATGGAATGACACGAGGACTCATCACCGGCAGCTACGCCTACCCTTTTCTGAACATCCAGTCCCTCGGCTGGCAACGAACACTTCTCAATGCCCTCTTCCTCATCGCCGCATTCATCGCAGCAGGCTATGCCATCGTATGGATCGACCAGAAGCTTGCAGCCAAACATCCGCACAAGAGCAGCCCTCTCCAGCTTGAGCCATGACTGCACCATAGTCCGCGCTTCCGATGAATCCACTCGCCGCGAAACAGCCACGGCTCTACCGAAGGCAGGGAGCAGAGCCACAGGGCAACGATCCCACCGCTCACGGAGCGAAAACCTGTCAAGCCCCCTAAAACCGCAACTCATTCATTTCAAAGCAAATAAACCTACAAAAAATCTGCCGATTAGTTTCCCGCACCCTGCTAGACTTTAAATAGATCAGACAAAAAGCCCCGGCTCAAAGGCCGGGGCTAACTCTTTTCGAATCAATATTTTCGCACTTAAACCTTTTCGATCCAATATTTTACGCAGCAACCCCCCAGGCTAAGCCTCATCGAATGAATATTTTGCGGAAAACAGGGGGGAGGGGGGAGGGGGTCTAAGTCACCGGAGCCGGATTGAACAAGGCAAACGCATTATGCAAGCCCCAGCGGTCCGCGCACGTCTGCCGTCGTCCGCTCGCCACATCCAGAATCATCCGGAACAGCGCCTCGCCCACCTCGGGAATCGTCGCCTGCCCGGTAGCAATCGTGCCCGCATCCAGATCGATCAGGTCCGACCAGCGCTCCGCCAGCGCAGTCCGCGAAGCCACCTTGATCACCGGAGCCATCGCCAATCCGTAAGGCGTTCCGCGCCCTGTCGTAAACACATGCATATTCATCGAGGCCGCAAGCTGTAGCGTCCCGCAGATGAAGTCGCTCGCCGGAGTCGCGGCAAACACAAGCCCCTTCGTCGTCACTCGATCACCCGGCGAAGCCACACCGCGGATCACACTCGTCCCGGACTTCGCAATCGAACCCATCGCCTTCTCGACGATGTTCGCCAGACCGCCGCTCTTATTTCCCGGAGTCGGATTCGCGCTGCGGTCCGCGCCGCCACGTGCAAGATACTCGTCGTACCAACGCATCTCGCGAATCAGCTCTTCCGCAACCTCAGCCGAAGCCGCCCGCGCCGTCAGCTTGTCGATCGCATCGCGAACCTCAGTGACCTCCGAGAACATCACCGTCGCGCCCGCGCGAACCAACAGATCGGCCGCATAACCCACCGCAGGATTCGCCGTCACGCCGGAGAACGCATCGCTTCCGCCGCATTGCAGCCCAACCACTAAATCCGCAGCCGGACGCGTCACACGCCGACGCCGGTTCAGCGACTCCAGCCGCTCCTCAGCCATGCGCACGATCGCCTCAACCATATCGCCGAAGCTCTGATGCTGCTCATCCTGCAACCGCACCACATAAGGCTGCGAAGCAAGCACCGGAAGCGTGTTGCTCGGCAGCATGCGCGACGGCTGCAACTTCTCGCAACCAAGACTCACCACCAGCGGCGCGCCGCCCAGATTCGGATTCAGGCTTAGGTTCCGCAGTGTGCGAATCGGAATCTCCGATCCTGGCGCATCGATCGCAACGCCGCATCCGTAGAGATGCGTGATCGCCACCACATCGTCGACATGCGGATACTTTGGCAGAAGCTCCGCCTTAATCTTCTTCACCGCATATTCGACCGTCGCAGCCACACATTGCACCGTCGTGCTGATGCCAAGAATGTTCTTCGTGCCGACTGTTCCGTCGTCGTTGAGATATCCCTCAAAAGTGAAGCCATCAAGCGGCTCCAGATTTGGCAGAGCCCTTCTCTCCATCGAAATACGGTCGAGCGCAGGCGCCTCAGGAAGCGTCAACAATCCTTCGTAAACCCAGCATCCAGCAGGCAACTCACGGAGAGCGTGTCCAATCGTTACACCGTAACGAACAACGGCAGCGCCCTCAGGAATCGACTCAAGCGCGACTTTATGTGCCTCAGGGACAGCTTCGCGGAGAACAAGCCCGGAAGGGAAAACGGTTCCTGCAGGCAAACCGCCTTCGTTCACCACAATGGCAACGTTGTCCAGCGGATGGACCTGAATAGAACGAGGTTGAGTTTTGCTCTGCATGTGGATCACATTCGTTAGAGCATCACACGATGATCAGTTCGATGCCTGCGTTTCTCAGAGCCTCAGCATTCGCCTCAGAGATCTGATCGTCGGTAATCACCGTATGAACTGCTGTTGGCGGCACGATGAGCGCCATGCTCGATCGGTCGAACTTCGTGCTATCGCAGACCGCGACCACCTTGCGCGAGGCCTTGACCATCGCACGGTTCACACGCGACTCGAGCACATTCGGCGTCATGATGCCCAGCTTGGAGTCGATGCCATCCACTCCGAGGAAGAGAATGTCGGCGCGAATCTGCTCAAGCATATCTTCCGCCATTGGCCCAACCAGAGAGAACGAGTTCTTGCGCAGCGTACCTCCGGTAAGAATGATCTCGAAGTTCGTATCACTCAGTTCCGCAGCAATGTTCACCGCATTGGTCACAACCGTCAGATTTGAAAACTCGCGCAGCGCCCGTGCGACCATCGTCACCGTGCTGCCGGAATCGAGCAGGATGCATTGATCGTTGGAGACGAGCTTGGCCGCGGCTTCCGCAATGCGCTGTTTTTCCGCAATCTGGTGATGCTCCTTCTCTTTCAGAGAAGGATCGAGCATCGTGCTTCCCTGCGGTGAGAGCGCGCCGCCGTGTGTGCGGTCGACCAATCCCTGCGTCTCCAGATAGTCCAGATCCTTACGGATTGTGATCGGCGAGATACCAAGTGACTCCGACAGTTCGGAGACAAGCACGCGTCCGTCACGGTGAACCAACGAAAGAATGTGCTGACGACGTTCGCCGATCAACATGCGACTGTCCTGGCTGGAAGCGGATCCTGCATGGCTGCGCTTTTTCAAAGTTGTTTGACCTCTTTCCAAGCATCCCGGAAAACAAAACTATCTCTCGCGGCGATCTCAGGTAGATTACGGCAAACGAAGCCGAAACGAAACAAGGGGGCTATGTTTTCTCAACCGCCACCCCTATGATCCCGCGATGAAGCCAATAGCATGCATCTCTCGATCTCGCTGAAAAATGGACGATCTTTCAGAAGTCGAATGCGGGCGAGCACCAAGTCAGGAATTGAAGATCAGTATATTTCTTTATGTTATTTTTTGTATGCATTGAATCTATAATTGTAGTTATACTGATTTTGCAATTTTGCGGTTCCAAAGGAGAAACATCTTGACCACAACGACCATAAAAACTGTTCAGGAGATTCTGAACCAGCCGACCACATGGAATGCGTGCTTCCAGGTGCTACAGAACCTCGACCTCGAGGCGCTTGTTGGGGATCGCCGTCCTGAGCAGTTTGAGTGGGTCTTCGTTGGATGCGGAACCAGCTACTATCTTGCGCAGGCCGCCGCCGCCAGTCTGACGCTGCTTACAGGCAGGTCGTCGCGCGCATTGCCGGCATCTGAGATTCTGCTTCATCCAGAGCTTTCTCTGCCTGCGATCCAGACAGTATTTCCCATCCTTATCTCCCGCTCCGGTCATACCTCTGAGGTGCTTGCTGTAGCCGAAGTGCTGCAGCAGAAGAAGATTGAATTCCTTGCGCTGACCTGCGATGGCCGCGAGCTGGAGACAACCACACGCCGTGTCCTGAAGTTGCCGGTAAGAGAAGAGAGCACGGTGATGACCGGCTCCTTCAGCTCGATGCTGCTGGCAATGCAATTTGTCGCGGCGAAGCTGGTTGGCAACCAGGCATTTCTCAAGAGCCTCGGCGAACTTCCATCGCTCGTTGCTCCTCTGCTGGCGCGGTATGCACAGCAGTTGGAAAAGTTTGCGCTGCACCCATTTGAAGATGTCGCCGTCCTTGGACAGGGCCCGCTTTATCCCATTGCTTCCGAGGTTGCGCTGAAGGTGATGGAATCTTCATCGAGCTATGCGCAGTACTTCCATACGCTGGAGTTCCGTCATGGACCGAAGTCCATCATCGACAATCGTGCGCTCGTGATCGGGCTGATCTCGGATGAGGGGGCGCAGCAGGAAGTCAAGGTGATCCGCGAGATGAAGGAGTTGGGCGCCTCGACAATCATCATCGCAAACCATGCAACCGATGAGGCGAAGAAGGCTGCCGATCTGCTGATCGAGCTCTCTTCATCGCTTCCGTCACTGTCGCTGCTGGTGGCGTATGTTGTGTGGGGGCAGCTCTTCGGAAGCTACGTGGGGTTGGCAAAGGGTTTGAATCCTGATAATCCGACTAACCTTTCTCGCGTTGTTACCTTTTGAAGATGATGAAACCGCTCGATATTGCGATCGCTGGTGAGATTAACCTCGACCTTATTCTGCAGGGCCTGCCTGAACAGATGCCCCTGGAGCGTGAACTGCTGGCCAGCAACTTCAATATGACGCTCGGCAGTTCATCGGCTATCCTGGCGCACAATCTTGCGCTCCTTCATACTCGCGTGGGGTTCGTGAGTATGGTCGGCTCTGACCCCCTTGGACCGGTCGCGTTGAAGTATCTGCAGCAGGCCGGCGTTGATCTATCGAAGACACTTCATAGCCGCACGGGCACCAGTACCGGCGTTACCGTGCTGCTGACGCACACCGGGGCGAGGCACATCCTGACGTATCCCGGGACGATGATTGAGATGAAGGTGCAGGATCTCGATCTCGATTACCTTAAGTCAGCACGGCACTTTCATTTGTCTTCGCTCTTTTTGCAGAAGGGGTTACAGCCAGACCTTCCCTGGCTCTTTCGCCACCTGAAAGATGCTGGACTTACTTTGTCGCTCGATACGAATGACGATCCCGATGATAAGTGGGAGGCGGGCCTGCAGGAGTTGCTGGGGCTGGTTGATATTGTGATGCCGAACGATGCTGAGGCCTGCAGAATGACGGGAACCAGCGATGTAGAAGCTGCCGCAGAGGTGTTGGCAAAGCAGGTGCCCTTGGTGGTCATCAAGTGCGGCAGCAAGGGTGCACTGGTTCGCACGAAAGAAGATCAATGGTTTGTGCCAACGCAGAAGGTGACGCCGATCGATACGATTGGCGCAGGCGACAGCTTCAACGCGGGCTTTCTGAAGGCGTACCTGCGCGGTGATTCGCCTGTGGCATGTGCCGAGGTGGGAAATCGTGTCGCTGCGCTTTCGACTCAGCGAGCTGGAGGCATCGCCGCTCTTCTCGATCCTGCGTTGCGCAGCTCGCTTGGCGATCTCTAATCTGGCCCGGCTTACGGATGCAACCGCAAGCCGGGTTGTTGGCTATCTGGTCAGCAACTTCAGTGCGTTTTCCCGGTAGATTTTGAGCAGAACATCATCGGGAAGAAACAGACCACAGATGTTCCAGCGGCCTTGGCCAGAGGCGTGCGTTGGGTACTCAAAGTACTCGTCCGCAGTCTCGAGAAAGCGATAGTAGAGCCGATACATTGAGACTTCAGGAAGCAGATCCGAACCAAAAAGAATGCGATCAGGGAACTTCAGGAAGAATCTGCGCGCGGTATAAGGCTGGCGTCCAAGCTCAGCAGCACGAGCGGAGATATCGATCAGAACGTTCGGATATTGATCCAGCATGCGTTCGACGAATGCGAGATCTTCAGGACTTTCGCCCATATGTGCGCCTACAAAGGTCGTCTTCGGGTGACGCGCAAATACCGTATTCCGCTGTTCGAGCAGCGACCACTTTTCGACAGGAACATCGCTGAAGGCCCAGTCCGGGTGCGCAGCCAGCTCTTCGTAACGTTCGTTGTAACGATCGATTGGCTTGAAGAATGCTGCCGGATCGGCTGTGTGGAACATCACGGCCAGTCCAAGTTCTGCTGCCTTGTCGAAGATGGGCGCGAAGCGTTCGGCGTCGATCCTCAGCAGACGGCCCTTCGTGTCCTTCAGCGTGAGGCCAAAGTCTTTCCAGAACTTGATGCCGCAGGCACCGTGCTCGGCCATATGCTCAAGCCGCGTGCAGGTGAGCGCCACAAAGTCATCGCGATGGACGTCATGCCAATCCATCCAACCAATCGAGTGAAATCTGGATGGAGACGCTGCATGAAAGCGATCCATGATGGCGAGGGCTTCATCGCCGGTGTGCATGGTGATATTGACGATCTTTTCGAGGCCGCATTCATCCATAATGCGAAGCACGCTGGATGGCTGAAGCGCATCAAGATGATTGTGGTAATCGATTGCCGGAAAGCGAGGCCGTTCGATAATGTGCTGCGGGGTACGCAGCTCCGAGACGGGCTGAAAGTCACTGAGCCGAAGATCAACTTCGGCCTTGGCGCTGACCATCGCTACAAACTTGTCTTGAGTTTCCATTATGCTCACCGGTGAGGCATGATTTCGATTTATTACTTTTTATTCCTTAACTGTATATATTTAATCTGCATATTAGACGTCAATCGGAGTGATTTTTTCTGATGAGTATTCTCGAACGACTTGGACGGTCCTTTCTTTCCGGAGCTCCCGAAGGAATCTACTCCGTATGCTCGGCCCATCCGCTTGTGCTGGAGGCCGCCGTGCGGCAGGCGGTTGCGGATAAGAGTTCGCTACTGGTCGAAGCGACTTCGAACCAGGTGAACCAGCTTGGCGGCTATATCGGTATGCGGCCGAAAGATTTTCGGGAATTTGCACTTCGCATCGCGAAGGAACATGGGCTTCCTGAAGAGCGCGTGATCTTAGGGGGGGATCACCTTGGGCCGAATCCCTGGCAGTCTCTTCCTGCGGAAGAGGCGATGCAGCTTGCGGAGGCCATGGTCACGGAATATTCTGCTGCAGGCTTTGCAAAGATTCATCTGGACGCCAGCATGGCATGTGAGAGTGAGCAGGCCCCACTCCCGGACAGTGTTGTTGCAGAGCGAGCAGCGCGCCTGTGTCGGGCCTCCGAGCAGGCGAGTGGAGGCACTCCGCGCTACTACGTCATCGGAACAGAGGTGCCTGTTCCGGGCGGAGCGACGGAGTCTCTCGCAGAACTGCAGGTTACGTCACGCGAACATGCCCAGCGAACGCTCGAGATTCATCGTGAGACATTTCTTGCGGCTGGGTTAGGCGCTGTTTGGCCGCGCGTCATTGCGCTGGTTGTGCAACCCGGTGTGGAGTTCAATCATGACTCGGTCGTCGACTATGTCTCCAGCAAAACCCGTGAGCTGCAAACGTTGCTGCGCGATGAGGGCGGGATCGTCTTCGAGGCGCATTCGACGGACTATCAGAGGCCGGCAGCGTACAAAGAGCTAGTGCGCGATGGCTTTGGCATTCTTAAAGTAGGCCCGGCTCTCACCTTCGCTCTGCGAGAGGCTCTTTTTGCTCTTGATCTGATTGAGAAGGAGCTTATTCCTAACGCACGCTGCTCGAATCTGGCCGAGATTGTGGAACAGCAGATGATGCTTCATCCCCAGAACTGGAACAAGCACTATCACGGTATGGCAGAGGAACAGCGTCTGCTGCGCAGGTATAGCTATAGCGACCGCATTCGTTATTATTGGCCGGACCCCGTAATCAGCGCAGCCGTCGATCTTCTGATGAAGAATCTGGCTTCGGTTGCGATACCGGAGACGATGCTCTCGGCCGCTCTACCGCAGCAATATCTTGCCGTGCGGGCAGGCCGTCTGAAGCCTGTTCCGCACGAGCTGGTGATCCATAAGATTCAAGAGGCTATACAGCCGTATGCCGATGCTTGCGCACCCGCTACGGCAAAGCAAAAGTGAAGAGATCGCTGCCGGCAGCGATGGCAAAGTACTGCTTTCCATTGACGGCATAGCTCATCGGCGAGGCGTGCAGCGGCTGGCCGACGTTGAAGTGCCAGAGCGGTTTGCCGGTGTGCCCGTCGACGATCTCGAACATCTCGGAGTCGTCTCCGAAGGCGACGAGGCCTGTGGCAGTGCTCATCACACCTGCGAAGGAGTGCGCATTGCCGATCTGCGGGTAACGCCAAGCGAATTCTCCTTTACGGAAATCGTAGGCGAGCAGATACTTCTTTGCGTCCTCTTCCGGACGATGTTTGGCGCCGGTGGAGTAGTAGGCCTTACCCTCTTCGAACCCTTCCGTCTTCGTGGAGAAGATGCTACAGTCCTCCAGCGTCATGAAGTAGAAGAGATTCGTTTTTTCGTTGTAGCTTGGTGAGTACCAGTTTGTTGCCCCGGCAAAGCTGGGACAGATACGTGTGCCTTCGGCGGTTGGAACGATGCCTGTGAGGATGGGGCGTCCCTTCGCATCGATGCTCTTGGCCCAGTTCAGCTTCTCTGCAAATTGCTTTGCCTCGAGAAACTTCCCGTTCGTGCGATCGAGCAGGTAGACAAAGCCGTTGCGATTGGCCTCCAACAATAGCTTGCGCGAACTCCCCTTGTAGACGGCGTCGATCAGGACTGGCGTCTCCGTCGCGTCATAGTCGTTGAGGTCGTGCGGCGTGAATTGAAAGTACCATTTCAACTTGCCGGTGTCGGGATCGAGCGCAAGCACGCAAGCGGTGTAGAGATCATCGCCAGGACGTACGCTGCCATCGAAGTCGGGCGAGGGGTTACTGGTTCCCCAGTAGATCGTATTCAAATCAGGGTCGTAAGTTCCTGGCATCCAAGTCGTGGCACCTCCGTGGAGATACATATCGCCCGGCCAGCTCGACGAGCCGAACTCACCCGGCGCGGGGATCGTCCAGAAACGCCATGCCTCTTTACCCGAGATAGCATCGAAGGCTGCGACAAAGCCACGCACACCATCGTCGCCACCAGAGGTGCCGACGATCACCTTGTCTTTCACGATCAACGGTGCGCTGGTCGCTCCGTAGTTCTTGTTGTCAAAAGCATAGGGAACGTCCCACAGCAGGTTGCCCGATCGCGCATCGAGGCAGAGAAGATGCGCGTTGTCTGTCTCCATATAAACGCGCGTACCAAGCACAGCAACTCCACGGTTGATGTGGCCGGATGCATCGTCAATGAGGCCTTGTGATATGGGGTAAGCATGATGCCAAAGTGTCCTGCCGGTAGCAGCATCGAGTGCATAAGCATCGTTGGATCCGGTGACGAACATAACTCCTGCTACAACAACCGGCGTAACCTGGAGTGTGCCGGCATTGCGACTGTGAAAGACCCACTGTGCACGCAATTGATGCACGTTTTCGGGAGTCACCTGCGTCAGACTGGAATAGCGCCGGCCAGTATAGTCGCCATTGTACGAGGGCCAGTTGTCGCGGAGAGTCGTTGAGGTGAGATCGTGCTGCGTGACGTTTACTTCACCCTGTGGCTTCGCCGTGGAAGCAATTTGCTGCGCTGCCGCAAAGGAGACGTTGAGCAACAGCGCGACTCCCAGCAGAAATGGTCGAACTCGGAAATCATTGTGAATCACTTGGTTGTGCTCCTCACAGAGGATGCTTGTGCTGCGATGGGATAAGAGAGAAAACCTCGAACTTGCGTATTCAGCGTATAGACGAAGTGGCCTGCAGTTATGAAGAGTGTGGAATAATCACGGGCTCCCCACGTCAGATTCGCTGGCTGCTCGGGAAGAACAATCGTACCGAGGTGCTTGCCATTCTGGCTCCACACCCAGATGCCTTTCGGCCCGGTCACATAAAGATTGCCTTTGGTGTCGAACTTCATGCCATCGGGAACGGCACGCGAGCCTTCGACATTTTCGTCGGCGAATAAAACGCCGTCGGAGATAGTGCCGTTGGGATGAAAGGCGTACCTGTGTATCTTACGCGTCTTGGAATCATCAATGAAGAGGTAACGTCCATCAGGAGAGAATGCTAATCCGTTTGGTTGCTGCAGATCGCGCGTGAGCAGCGAGACTTTTCCAGCAGCATCGAGTCGGTAGACTCCCTGAAATGGAATCTCCTGTTTTTCTCCTGCAACGAGATCGAGCGTGGGATCAGTGAAATAGATCGAGCCGTCGGGCCCTAAAGTAACATCGTTGGGACTATTGAAGCGGTTGCCTTCAAACCTGTCCGCGAGAACTGTATATGTACCGTCTTTCGATATGCGAATGATAGCGCGCAGTACACTGGCACAGTCGATGAGTTGATGCCGCTTGTCATAAGTGCTGCCATCAGGATCACCGAGTGCAATCAGCTGTTCGTTACGGCCATCGGGAAAGAGACGATAGATTGCGTTCTTCTCCTCGTCGCTGACGTAGAGAAAGTCTGCGGGGTCCCAGACAGGGCCTTCTGTAAAGCCGAAGCCGCTTCCCATCGTCTCAAGCTTTGCGTTGGGATCGATCAGGTTCCAGAATGCCGGATCCAGTGCCTGCAGCTCAAAGGCGCGGGGTGGCCTGGCGGTCTGGGCAACTACCGCTGGAGCAAGAGAGATGAGAAGCAACGAGATCTTCAGGAGGCATTGCTTACTCATCAGCATCACTGCTCCTTCTTCTTGCATGCTGTGCAGAAGGGGATGCCGTTGTAATGAGGTAGCTTACGATATCGTCTAATTCTTTCTGCGTGAGCTTCGCGCCGTAGTCCACAGGCATGATGGGAGTTGAGGTGTGCAGTATTCGTGCCAGCTCCGCTTTTTTGTAGAGATGGAAGCGGCCATCAGGGGTCTGGATCGCAATATTGAAGTTGTCTTCCTGACGCAGGCTGCCTGAGATATGTTGACCGGTGCGAGTCTCAAGCTCGATGGCCTTTGCAGTCGGTTCTAGGCTACTGCCTGGATCGACGATGGCGTGGCGCGCCTGTTCCGGCTTGACATTGCTGCCATAGGTCGAAAGGTCTGATGCCAGAAAGCCACCCTCACCATGCATCATGTGGCACTTGGCACAATCGGCCTTGCCGTAGAAGAGAGTACGACCTGCTGCTGCATCGCCTGGTACGGAAACGACGATGTTCTTACCTTGCAGTACGCGAAGATAAGCAACCACATTGGATATTTTTTCTGCCCCGAGAAAACCAAAAGAGGGCATACCGACACTTGGCAAACCGTTTTTGACGGTTGATTCAAGGTCGTTATCGGTCAATGCCACGACGCGCCGGGTTGTAGCAATATTCGGTGCGCGTTCGCCTCCACGACCATCCGCACCATGGCAAGCGGAGCAGTTCGTCGCAAAGAGTTGCTGACCGGAGGCCGCACCCTTTTGCTGGGCATGTAACGCCTTCAAGGAGAGGCATGTTATGAGTAGTGCTGTGAGATATACCGGCTTCATAGGCGAGATCTATTCTTCATCCTCGAAAGATAACCCGCATCATGCAAAGCATCGTTATCAGCAAAGACGGATGTCTATAACAATTTCATACACGTAGAAGTATTTTCAGTATTGTTTCATCGTCCTGTCATGGAGCAATTGTCCTAGACGGCAAGCATATCTTTAGGCCGCGGGAGAGGAGAGCGACTGATGGGGGAGTTTTATTCTGCAAAGCTAATGGATATGGATTGCAATAATGCGTGTGTTGCTGACGCCACCATGTACGAATCCTCCACTTAGGAGAACTTCAAAGTTGCGGATATGCCCAGCTGGGCCGGTTGCAGCATCAATGACCGGCTTCCATAACTGTTCCTGGTTGAAAAAATTTACGGCCCCGTAGGTAGTACCCATCGTCGTTCCTTCAACCACCAGAACATTGCCCTGGCCTTGTGAGTTCTCGACAAAAGCGACATGGGTAAACGCATTCTGAGCATCGCTCTTGCGGCGATCGTAGTAATAATGCTCCTGCTCTCCCTTTTTGGGCGCCTTATTGTCGATGACGTATATGTCGTTTACGAAATCCCAGTGAGCGACAAAATCCATCTGAGGTTGATAGAGGGTAACCCACGGATTGAAGGTCTCGGACCCAATGAGGATGAGATTGTTGTCATGCGTATCGGCAATGGCTATGTCACGGGCATAGCGGATCTCCATATTGCGCTCCAGGGCAGGCATGCCCATGCGCTCGGGAACGCGCACCAACTCGGACACAAGACGAAGGTCTGCCATTGGCGTCACGGAGCGAATGCTGAGGGGGACATCCCGCTTTGAAGGCGGCCGGCTGTTGGTTACATTGTGCTGATAATTCTGGTTGGCATAGTCTTCCAGAGAGACACTCCGCTGCTCCCATGCAATGTATGCATCGAGGCTGGCATCGCCAGGCACAATAATCGTTTTTCTATCTGCCATGAAAAGCGCGTGCCAAAGAGGTTGCGGCCCTTTTGCGGGTAAGGCAGGTTGAGGTGATTGCATCCAAAAATAAATGCCGAGCGGCGAGAGGATCGCCAAAGCGCAACATAAGCTGACAAGAATCCGGGCAGACGTGGGCCAGCCCGTCCTTTCGCTCTCTATAGAATGGGCTGAACCAGGATCTGGGGCAGAAACGGTATCCAACTGACCCATGATCCGGTTTTGATAAGCCTCTGTATTCGCCTCAAAATGAGCGACATAGCCGCCTTTAGGTATCGTTATGCGGAAGGAATCGTTTCGGCCCTCGTCCTGATAGTACTGTTCCAATCTTTGGCGGAGGAGCCGAGCCGTTCCGCGAACGATCGTATCTTCACCGGAGTTATATCCCGGCGAGCGCTTGAATACCTGAATACCGATCTGTTGCTCCGTGAGATTTTCCAGATTACCCGAGAGCGAATTTTCGGTAATGAACTCAAGCAACGAACACAATCGGGGAGATTTATTGAAGGTCCGACTGCCGATAATGTGCTTTAGCAGATTGCGAAGCTCCTCGGGTTCTGCAGAACCCGGGCTTTCCATTACGGGCTTGATTTCCATCGTGCTTCCTTCATTTATGGTTTCATCACTCTTGAGATTTCTGTAGAGAATGGACAAAACCGGCTGACGTCGCTAATCTGATTTTAAGATGTTAACCCCTCTCCCATCAGCGAATTTCACCGTGTCATACACCGTGAAACCCCTCGCTTCCCGTTACATCTGTAGACCCTAATCCTTACATTTTCTTCTGCTTCGACAATGTGCGTCAGGCGTGTCTGCGCTTGATCTCTCACTGTTTCCAGAGACAGGGCTTTGCCTCCCTGCCGTGGAAGAGCACGATACTACCTCCGGCAAAGAAACGAGCACAACCTTGAATCGACGTAAATTTATTGGACTTACCTCATCGTTCGCCGCCCTTGCTGGAGTGCAATCGCGTCCGGCTATGTCGCTAGGATCAGTTGTAGCCGAGAAGCGCCCCAACTTCCTCTTCATCATTGCGGACGATCTGATGTTCCGTACGATCAACTCCATTAATAATCCAGAGGTAAAAACACCAAATCTGGACAAACTTGTCCGTTCAGGCTGCCACTTTACCCATTGTTTCCATCAGGGATCGTGGACGGGCGCAGTCTGCGTGGCGAGCCGGACCATGCTGAATACTGGTCTTTCAGCCTTTCGTGCTAACCGGCAGGACTCCTCGAATCAGGCAACCGACAAGCCAGTCTGGGGACAGACTCTGCGTGAAGCCGGATACGACACCTATATCACCGGGAAATGGCATCTGGATGCCGTGAGTCTGCAGCGCTCATTCAGCGAGATGGGGCCAGTTGCTCCAGGTTACCTACCTTCGACACAGGACATGTACGACCGACCTGCCTCCGGAAATAACTGGAACCCCGCCAACAAGTCTCTCCTCGGGCACTGGCTCAAAAAGGGGTTGTGGTTGAATCATCGCGGCGATCAGACCATTCAACACTCGAGCGAATTGTATGCGGATGCTGCAATCGATCATCTGACTAAAGTCGTACCCAAAAAGACGAACCCCTTCTTCATGTATATCGGCTTCAATGCTCCTCATGATCCTCGGCAGGCACCACAGGAGTATCTCGACATGTATCCGGTGGACAAGATTGCAATTCCTCCAAACTTTCTTCCAGAACACCCTTTTGACCAGGGTGAGCATAAGACCCGCGATGAGTTGCTGGCACCTTTCCCCCGCACTGAGTATGACGTTCGGGTTCATCGTCGCGAGTACTACGCCATCATCACGCACATGGATGCTCAGATCGGGCGCATCTTCGATGCGTTGAAGGCCTCGGGCAAGGCAGACAACACATACGTGATCGTGACGGCCGATCATGGCCTGGCAGTGGGTGAGCACGGTTTGATGGGCAAACAGAATCAGTATGAGTGCTCCATGCGTATGCCTCTCATCATGGCTGGCCCTAGTGTCAAGGCTGGCAAGCGCGTGGACGAGATGGTTTACCAGCACTCCATGTACGCCACCACATGCGATCTGGCAGGAGTCACGGTTCCTGAGCATGTTGAATTTCCATCGCTTGCCCCGATGCTTCGCTCAGAGAGCCCACAACCTGTCAATGATGCCATGTTCGGATGGCTGAACATTTTGCAGCGCTCCATCCGCACGAAGCAGCACAAGTTGATCTTCTATGCACACCTTAATCGCTACCAGGTCTTCGACCTTGAAAAAGATCCCTGGGAGATGCATGACCTCGTAGATGATCCAGCGTACGCAGGCATCAAGCGAGAACTGATTGCAAAACTCAAGCAGAAACAGAAGGAACTGGGCGATCCGATGGATATCGATCATCCAGCTAAGGCACCTGCCGGTGTGTCATAACGCATTTGGGCTTGAGATAGCAATCCCATCCTTTCAACATCTGCAAGACCATTTGGAGGAGCGGCGCAGCCGTCACAAAATTGATGAATCGTCTATATAAGGGACTTGTTCTTATTGTGTTTCTACTCTCTGCCCGATCTGTCGTGCTGTCGCAGGCAGCTACCGGAGAAATGAGCATCAATATCACCGACGCATCGGGCGCGGTGATAAAGGATGCTGAAGTCACCATCAGCGGAACGGATACCGGAGTTGTCGTTCGTGTCCTGAAATCGAACGATCAGGGCATTGCCCGGGTCCCCCTGCTTCAGCCGGGACGCTACAACACGCATATTGTGGCGGTGGGCTTCAAGACGGTTGACCGGAATGGCATCTCTGTCTCCGTTGGCTCCGCACTCTCTCTTGATGTGGTACTGGAGTTGGGCGAATCGTCACAAGTCGTTACAGTTACAGGCGATGCTCCGCTTGTGGAGGACCAATCGGCGACAATCGCGCAGGTTATCAGCGGCAAGCAGGTGACGGACCTGCCTTTGAATGGCCGCAATTATCTCGACGCAGCTAATTATGTTCCAGGCGCCATCCCCACCTCTTCCGGCCGCGATAATACCTTCTCCGCATATGGCAATACCGGCTTGCAGAATGCCTTTCTGCTAGACGGAGCACGCAACGTTAACTATTTACGTGGCCTCGACAACCAGACCCGAGATATGGTTCGACCACCACTCGACGCGTTACGCGAGTTTACGGTACAGACGAGTAATTTCTCCGCTGAATTCGGCGCGGCTGCAGGAGGAGTTGTCAACGCAATCACGAAGAGCGGAACGAACCAGTTTCATGGTTCTGCCTATGATTTTCTTCGGAATGACAATCTTGATGCACAAAACTATTTTGCAACATCAAAACCTTTGCTTGTGCGTAATCAATATGGTGGTTCGTTCGGCGGGCCTATTCTTCACGACAAAGCATTTTTCTTTGCCGCTTACGAAGGCGTTCATCAGCGGGATGAATCCCCCTCAACGGCGACGGTGCCGACCGCATTGGAGAGAGTTGGGGATTTCTCTAAATCGCTAAGTACCGCAGGCACCGTGGTCCCAATTTTCGATCCATCTACAACAACTGGGACGGGAGCCAATGCAACACGGACTCAATTTGCAGGCAACATCATTCCGATGAGCCGGTTGAACTCCATCGGATCTGCACTCACACAGTACTATCCCTTGCCGAATAATCCCTCCCTCGGCCCAAATGCCTATAGCCGCAACGCGCCAGATCGTATCGATAGCAAGAATGGAATTGCTCGCGGCGACGTTCAGCTTTCACAGAAGGACTCCGTTTTCGTGCGTTATGCGCAGACGAATTCCGCTACCGCGAATGAGGCTGCCCTACCAAGCCCCGCATCCAACCCGGGTGTTTCTACCGTTACATCGCAAGGAATTGGAATGGGCTATACAAGGATCATTACCAACTCATTGCTGAACGAGTTCCGCTTTTCATGGGCAACGATGGGTATCAATTCCGGTGGCGTATCGCCCAGAAACGAGATCATCCCTGGGGCCCTGGACCTTCGCGTTACGACCGGAACTCCTACCTTTAACGTGTCCAATATCACAGCCCTCGGGAATCAGGGCCCATGCTGCGGTAATAGTCCACTCAACAAAACGTCCGGCGTCTTTGATTTCGCGGATAACCTTTCCTGGTTACACGGTAAGCATCAATACAAAGCCGGAGGTGAATTTCTTTGGATTCGCCCACGCACCTTTGCAACATCTAACGGCCGCTCGTCGTTTGGTTTCACAGGTGTCTTCACACAGAATCCGAAAGCGCGAACAAATTCAGGCAACCCAATTGCCGATCTGCTACTGGGAGATGCGAACTCCTTAACAACCGGAACCGTTGCTGAAAATGAAGAACGCGGTATCGCCTACGGTATCTATGTTGCCGACCAATGGCAGGTAACTCCGAATCTTACGGTGAATTACGGGATTCGTTATGAATATGGATCCCCCTTCATCGAAACCCAGAATCGCATGGGGAACTTCATCCTCGATCCAGGCCCCCTCTACGGTCAGATTGTCTTCTCAGGCGACTCACGCCTTCCTCGAGGATTAATTTATCCAGATCGCAACAATATTGCGCCCCGTCTTGGCTTCGCCTACAGAATCCCCGGAGCGAAAGACATGACGGTACGCGGTTCGTATGGTATTTTCTATGCGCAGGATGAGGGCACTGGTGTAACAAACCGTATGACCAGCAATCCTCCGTTCTTTGGCTATGGCTCAACGACGATTTCCAGCGATCAGCTGAATCCGGCAACTGGGTTTGTTCTCTCGTCGTCGGCGTCGATCCCACGACCCTCGCCTATCCCGGTCTCGTCCTACAAGCTCATACCAAGCGCAACTGCGGCGCTGGTGAGTTGGCGTGAACACTTCCAGACTGCATACGTTCAACAGTGGAGCCTTAGCGTTCAGAAACAGCTTCCCTGGGGCGTATTGATCGAAGTTAATTATGTGGGCAATCACGGATCGCAGCTGCTAGGGCTCGGACAAGGCAATCAGCCCACAATTCTGAACGCTACGACAGTCAATTCCAGAAGGCCCTTGGCAACTTACACCATCACTCCCGTGAAGACGATCGGGAACTGGAATTCGAGTCAGTATGAAGGTCTTTCAGCAAAGTTTGAAAAGCGATTCGACCATGGCTATTCCTTTCTGAATGCCTTTACCTATGGTCATGCGTTTGATTTGCAGAACCCAGCGCTTGATCTGTGCGATACATGCGGCGGAGGCGACACAATACAAGATAACTACAACGTCCGCGCCAATTATGCCTCTGGCGATAACGACGTTCGATTCCGTTACGTTCTTACGGGAATCGCGGAGCTGCCCTTTGGCAAAGGGAAAATGTTCCTGAATCGAAGCGAGGTAGCTTCAGCAATTATTGGTGGATGGGCTATATCGCCTGTCTATCAATATCAGACTGGACTCCCTTTCACGCCAACAATGAGCTATGACGCAGCCAATGCAGGAACGATTACCCGTCCTACACAGATATGCAATGGAAATATTGGCGGACCTGGCACCAGACAACAATGGTTCAACACCGCCTGCTATATCAATACTGCCCAATATACATTTGGCAATGCAGGACGAAATATCCTGCGTGCTCCAGGCCGTAATCAGTTGAATCTCAGCCTGCAGAGGAACTTCCCCCTTCCGATACTTCATGAAGGGAATCTCAACCTACGGCTTGAAGGATTTAATCTTCTGAATCATCCACAGTTCAATGCTCCTGGAAGCACTATCGGCAATTCTCTTTACGGAGTAATTTCGTCGGCAGGCGCTCCTAGACAAATGCAGATCGCCGCCCGCCTGACTTTCTAAAAATTAGAGCGAAGCCGTCTGGCGACGAGTATTCAGAACAACTATTATGAGGAGACCTGTTCAAGGTCTCCTCATAATATTAATCCCTAAAAATTCTACCCATCTGCTTTACTCAATAGCTGAGGTGAAACTTGGTAGGAGGCATAGAGGGCGTGCCAACTGGCGCGCCCTCTATTGTTTCAGATGAGGACTCGCAATGTCTCCACAATGCGCTCCAACTCTTCGTAGCGCCCTATTGAATTCCGCGCGTATTCGCCATAGCGCGAACTACCTAATATGTCTGGATCTAAAACGTCCGAAGGAAATTCTTCTTCAAAGTTTTTCTTCTGTGCAACAGAGATGGACATCTTCTCCAGGCCTTCGGCCATTCGTGCACGCATTGCTATCAGTTGCGGCTGTGCGACGAAGTCGTGATCTTCGGAACGATGCAGTACAGCAAATTGGTTCCAGAAAAATGCTACAGAAGTAAGTGCAGCGCCTAGTATTGCCTCGCCACTTCTCTTATGTTGAGCGATATCTACACCAAACTCATATTCCACCGTATCATTCAGAGTTCGGATAGATGCCATCGTTTTGCCTATCTGATCGCGGAGTGTATTAGCCTGCTTCAGGAGTTCATCCGAACGCGCTCCTGTTGTGCTTAGACGCAGGAACTTGGCCTCACTCTGTAGCATGGAAGCGAGCGCTGCTCGCATTGCTGTCACCGTTCGTACCGGCCATAGAAGATCAAAGACAAATGCCATTACAACCAGAGCAAGCAGAATCCCGATAAATCTGTCCCGCGCAGGAGCGAGCTCAGTCGATGCGCTGAATCCCTCGAAGGCAACCAGATAAAATGAAAAGGCAATCTGTAACCCGACATAACCGAACTGTCGCCCGGCGGCCCACCATGCCGCCAACATGGCCACGCCTCCCACGAGCAGTACTAAAGCAGTGATGGAATCCATGTGCGGGAATAAGAATATGGTTGCGCCGAGTCCTAATATCAAACCGCCGATCGCCGACCCTGCCAACCGGAAGATGAGCTTTTGTTTGATTGCGCCACTGGTGCTCAGCCCTGAAATTAACACCGTAATCACTGCCGTTGAGATGCCTGGCCACGCTACCGCCCGCACGATAATGTAGCAGATAGTCGCGCACAAGCTGATCTTTAGAGCAAACGTCACCGTCTCTTTCCGCCAAAACGCGCCTGGGATAAAGATCGAGACTTTGCTCGAAGGGAGTGCTGCGAGCTCTTTATCTTTCTCAACAGGCTCCAAAGGCATCGTTAGGATTGCATGAAGATTCTGATCTACGCGATCCAGAAGTCCCGTACCGGCCTGCGGCTCTCGAAATCTCAGTTCATCCGCAGGCATGATGCCGCGCGTTAAATCTTCCGTGAGAGTAGCGATATGCTCACACCGTCTGCGGATTTCTTCATCTTCAATAGCCGGGTTTTGCATTCCAAAGGCTGCAGCGACGTCCATCAATTGGGCAAGCATAGTGATACGAACACGTGTTCCAATCGGCAGGGACCCCGGATCGATGGCTCTATCTACAATGATGTTGTACAGATGCATCATTCCGTTTTGCCCAGCGGCTGCTAGCCGTGAAACGGCAATAACAGCGGGGCCAATCTGCTCTTTGGGAGCTCCCTGCGCATATAAGCGGAACATACGCTCCAATGCCTCGTACCGCATGAGCCTTTGTTTCTGCAGTTCCTCTGCAGGATGCTTGTTCCCAAATACATACTCCACGGCCACTGCGCACCCAATTCCGATGGCAACAGTTCCAACCACATACAGGCTCTGCTTCACAATGAAATCTGGGGAGGCTTGTGTCTCCCAGAATGTAATCAGCAAGCAGTAGATGAAACCCCATGTAGATGCCAGCACGGTCACCGTGGTCGACAGCATCAGCATGCCTGCCAGAAACGATACAATGGACACGCTCAGTAAACGCACTGCGGGATCGTTATCTGTCAGCGACACTACAGCCAGCACAGTTGTCACACTTGCTATCAATGCCAACAAAGAAAAGAACCCAGATCGAACCGAAATTGAAGGAGAATCTCTACCGATCAAAAAAATAAAATAGAGTCCTAATGCTGCCTGTGGCATTCTCAGGGCCATGATCAGCACCAGCGCCAGCACTGTGGATAGCACAATTCGCAGTGAACTATTGAGTCTTCCTGGTGTAGGCTGCAGATCTTCCCAAAAACGATCTGCCCACACTGTCAAGGTATCGGTCATTCACTTACCTCACGACGGTCACCGCTGTAGACCCCACACGAAACAGTTCCGGATCTGGATCCTCCACTTGAACTCTTACCGGGAAGCGCGATGATAGGTGTACCCAATTCAGCGTGCGTTCAATCTGCGGGAGCCCAGCCGCGACTTTACCGTCTTCTGGAAACACACCGAACCCGATGCTATCCACTTTTCCTTTGAACCTGCGATCTGGATGCCCCATCAGATAAACGTCCACGGGGGCGCCTATTTTAATATTTTTCAGTTTGGATTCTCTGTAATTCGCAATCACATACCAGTTCCGGGTATCGATCAGAGTGAATAGCGGTGTCCCGACGTGCGCGTACGCTCCTTCCGAGATATTAAGAGCCGTTACATATGCATCGAACGGAGCTACCACATGCGTCCACTTCAAGTTCAATCGTGCGTCGTCGACTTTTGCTGCTTTGACCGGCCGCTGTGCCAGCAGGGTTTCCACGCGGTCAACCGTATATTCCGCTTGCCCCAGCTTTGCCTGCGACTCCACCTCCGTCTTCTGCGCCTGCTCATGCTGCAGCATTGACTGATCCAAAGAGACTTGCGCCTGCAGCAACGCAGCTTGCGCCTCATCATAGTTTCCCTGCGCCACACGCACTGCTGTGTTCGCCTGGTCCACCTGGTCAACCGTTACATATTGCTTCACCAGCAGCGGCTGAATGCGGTCTCTATCGTTGGTTGCGTACTTCAGCTTTGCTTCTGCGGCAGTGACTGCTGCTTTAGCCCGAGTCACCACAGCCTTTGCAAGCTCGATGCTGGTGCTTGCCGTCTGGACTCCTGTCTTCGAAACATGAACGGCAGCGCCCGCAGCAGTTACCGCATGATTCTGGGCCACAATTCTTCTCTTGTAGTCAATGATTTGCTGCTCCAGCAGCTCCTGGTCGGCTAACGCTTGTTGCAGAGCATATTCATATGGCCTGGGATCGATCTCGTACAAAAGATCGCCTTTCTTTACAAACTGATTATCCTTTACAGGAAGCTGGACAACCCTTCCGGCCACCTCAGGAGCAATCTCAATGTAGTTTGCCCACACGCTTGCATCATCCGTGCGCGGATTTGCATTCGTTTCGAAGACTGCCCGCAGCAGCATGACAACTGCCCCGACCACCACGCCGATCAGAATTCGTCTGCCCAGTTTCCTGCGTTTCTGTAGTTCTGTTTCGTCCATTGCCAGCCCCTTACCGGAAAAAAATCAGCCACAACGTACAGCTCAGGAGCACCACCACGCTTGGATAAAACAGCGCAACTGGCCCCACCTCCTGCTCAAATTGCCATCGCAGCAGCAGCACCCGCAACACAGATGCCAGTACTATCGCAACAGTTAGACACACGATCCAAGCCGGGAAAAATGAGCCGATAATATCGAACGCCGGTGCTCTTCCGCATCCCGCACATAACAAACACGTCACCGCCAGCAACATCGTTCGTCGCATCATTGCGTTTTATCACCTGCCGTAGGATTCCCTGTCACGCTTGCCCCCGTGCCTGCTTTCGTCGCCTTTTGCTGCGTCCGCAGCAGGTTGCCTGTTACGAATTCCAGATCCACTGCTTCGAGAAAGAGTTCTGACCTTGCAGCAACACTTGAATAACGCGCCAACGCGAGCTGCTTTTCAGCCGTCACGACGTCGATCAGATTCTTCACTCCATACTTATATGCATCGAGCGATGAGGAGTATGAAGCATTGGCGCTCTCAAGCAACGCCTGAGCCGCGCGCTCCTTCCTCAGGGCGGTATGAAATGCTATATATGCAGTCCAGACTTCACGCGTTGCATTGTCTTTCTTTTCCCGCAGTTCCTCCGCCGCCGTGCGTTTCTCTGATTGCGCTTTAGCCAGCTCGTTCTTTCTTGCTCCGCCGTCAAACAGTTTCCATTCAATCGCGAGCGTCGCTGCCCAGGTCGCCTGCCCCGTAGAACCCAACTTCCCATAGTCCGCAGTAGGCCAGATCGACGTGTAGGCTGCATTCCCCTGCAATACCGCTTGTGGCCAATACTCTGATCGTGCAGCTTTGATCGTATCGTCTGCGCGGCGAATCTCTAGCGCCTGCGCTGCAAGGTCAGGCCTGTCTTTCATTGCTCTGTCAATCAGCTCGTCAATAGACAACGTTAGCGACTCGGGCAATGGAGCATCCCTCGCCGCATCGATCGTGATATTCGGAGACGGCTCAACACCCAACGTCTGAGTCAGCGCTACACGCGCAATTTTTTCATCCCCATCGGCTGATTCCATATCGAATGCTGCCTGCGCTGTCTCCGCCCTCGCATTCAGAACATCCGGAATGGTGGATCGTCCATTCGCCAACTGTGCCTCCGCTGCGTCCTGTGTCGTTTGCGCTGTCTTCAGCGTCTGATGTGCCGCCTCTAATCGCTCCTGCTGCGCAACCAGCTTGTAATATGTGGTCGCCACTTGAAATGCCACCTGCTGGTTTGTTTGGATAAAGTTCGCACCCGCCGCTAGCTTTGCAGCAGTTGCAGAGTCAACTCGCGCCCCTCTCTTGCCGAAGTCAAAAAGCAGATAATCAAGCGTGATCTCCGGTACTATTGCCGGAATCTCTACCATGACATACCCTCGCGGAGCCAGAGGAATCGGAAACGGATTGATGATTCTTTGATCCGCAAACGCTGCTACTCCAACCAATACCGGGTAATATGCGCTCCTTGCCACTCCCAGTTCATCGGCACGCTGTTTGGCTCGCTCCCACACAATCCGTGTTTGAGGATTATTCTGTTCCGCTATGTCGACCAGTTCGGCCAGCCCGTAAAGTCGCGCAGAATCGATCGTCTTCAGTGTCGTCATCGGAACCGCATGCGCAGCACATTCCGCCGCCTTATCTGGAGTTGAGGCAATGCCTGAGCATTGCGCCAAACCACGGCTTCTTCCCACGAAGCATACTGTAGCCAGCAATGCCAATCGGCACGCTCGCCCCCACCAGACACTCCGTGAGCCTGCGGCAGTAGACAATCCTTCACCCCTGGAAACAAAGTGCTTCCAAAATCCTGCGATGACTGCATCATACCCAACCCGGATTCTCCAGAACTACTGTTCCGGCCGTACAGCGCGAAATAACGCGCTGTGCGGGCTCTTCACGTCAGTTTTGGGGCAAACTTTGCGGCCCATGCACACGGAATAATCGGCTCAGTCCTGTATGGCATCTTTCAACATGAACTACTAGCATCAGATCAATAACTCCACATGCGAAGCTGCCTATGCGAATCGGGGTCTTTAATCCGCTCCACATAAGCCAAATCGATGGCAAAAGCTAGCCATCCATTCGCAACGCGCATAAGGATATATACGCCAACGATGAGGCTCTCAGCCTGAAACCTTCAATTTGAGTCCCGTTTTCCCCTATCGAATGATGCGCCAGGCAACAATGGAGCTTTCGGCAGAATCTCCACCCAAGTTTTTGGTTTTGAGAAGGATCTCGAAGTGAGGAATGTAACCTGCGGACCAGTTAGCCTGCCGGAGAAATTGCATCACTCGGCGTTGGTCAGCCGAGAATTCCCAAGCGCATTCGGTTCCGGCCATAGAGGTTCCTTCCAGGAGAAGAATATTGCCTTCTCCACTTGGGTTAGCGAGATACGACGCCTTGCAATAAACGGTATATAGCTGTGCCGTGGGATCAGAGAGCCATTGAGAGGGCTCTCCTAGGCGGGGCTGCCGGTTCTCGATTGCGTATATGGTCTTGTCTTGGTCTTTGTGCAGGATGAAATTCATCTGGCCCTGGAACATCTGGTTCCATGGATTGGTTTCGCTGCTGCCAATCAGAACAACATTGTTGTGCTTAAGGTCATTCGGTCTTACATCACGCGCATAGCGCAATAAAGCTTCAGAGTTATGCAGATATGCGATATGAGAGATTTTTTGAGCAATATCAAGGTCGACCATTGAAGTGTAGCGACGGCCTATCATCGCAAGAGCAAGTTGTTGTTTATTGTCGGCAAGATTTGCCTGAGATTTCCAAAAGGAAGATGAGAGATAGTCGGCAAGGCTAAGATTTTTTTGCTGCAGATCCTGCCACATGACGACACCGCTGTCTCCTGGGACGACGATGGTAGGATGCTGCTTGGCAAACATTTCATTCCATAGGGAGATGGGATGTGTGCGGATTCTATATATAGAGACAAGTGTGAATGCGCTTACAAGCAAAACCACGCCAATTATTGCCTGTATAGGATGGAACCAAGGAAGAAAAGCGCGCCAGTAACCATCTTTCTGGCCTTTGAGTTGCGCGGTTGGATCACTCCACCTGGCTGTGTTGAGATTTTCGCCTAAGGTAATTGGGGCCGCAGGGGTTGGATTCGGAGAATCCTTGGAATCATATCTACCGGGCGATGCCGTCGCCTGGATGATGGCAGATTCGAAGCGCGGTTGATAACCTCCGCGTGGAATGAAGATTCGGACGGATTCATTTCTTCCTTCGCGCAGGTAGTACATCTCAAGCTTGCGACGAAGACGACTGGCATGAGAGCGTACGATTCCATCGATACTCGGATCGTAGTCGACGGGCAGCTGGAAGACCGCGTGACCTATTTCCTTCTCGCTAAGTTCTGCGATGCGCCCCTCGATGGACAGTTCACAGATATGTAACAGAAAGCTCGAAAGACGTTCGGACTTGTTGAATTGGGGAGAGGCGACGATACGCCCTATCAGCGCTCGCTTTTCTGCCGCAGAGACTGCCTCGTTGGATAACAAAATCCCCTCTTTCTTTTATTGTTTCGGCTTGAAGTTATCGTACGAACTTTTTGTGAACAGACTGCAACATGTGAATGGCAGATGATTATCGCTGCATTTAACATCGCGCATCTCGCTGAATTGATTGATGACATGTCGTGTTTCTGTGAATTTGCTGGAAGCATGACTAAAACGCGATCTACTTTATTCCTAACCGACGACAAGCCCATTCATTTTTGTCTCGTTCGCTCGCGTTTGCTTGCAAAACGTCGGTATCGCGCGATGAACGGGTTGCCCGTGAAGCTTTTCACAGATAACCGCAAAGGTACGCCATGCTTGATCGATCCATTCGACGATTTACACTTCTTGTCACTTATCTTGTAGCGTCCGCCTTTTCTCTTATGGCCCAGGAATTTCGAGGCACGATCTCTGGAAAAATTCTGGACCCGAGCGGGTATGCGGTACCAGATGTTAGTGTTTCGATCCACTCGTCCCAGAATGGAACCGATCAGGCGGTCAAGACAGACGCCGAGGGAATTTATCGTGTCCCGTTCCTCAATCCTGGAACATATGATGTCATCGCGACGAAAGCAGGATTCAACATTGCCAAAGCGATCAATGTTGAGGTCTTGCTGGCGCAAAACACAGAGGTAAATCTGGCGCTATCCCCTGCAGGCGTGACGCAGGAGATCGTGGTGTCAGCGTCGACCGGCCTCATCGATGTGCAGTCAGCCGATCGAGGGATGACCATCGATCATGCGCGCGTGGAGAACATGCCGCTTCAGGGGCAGAATATCTTTGCTCAAGCGTGGTCCGCACCCGGAGTTGCAGTTACATCAGGTGCGCAAAGACTGCGTCCGTTTGATGTGGGTGGATCGACCGGCATGTCAATTAATGGAGGGCAGCCCGGTGGAAATGAAGTTCTGGTGGATGGCACTTCGGCGCTGTCGCAGTCGAGCACCGTGGCATATGTGCCTCCGGTGTCGGCAACCGATGAGTTTCGCGTACAGACGTCTGTATATGATGCTCAATACGGCTGGACGAGTGGCGGCGTGGTAAACGTCGTGACTAAATCTGGGACGAACCGCTTTCATGGATCAGCATATGAACTGTTTCAGAATACGGTTCTGAATGCGAATACATACAACTCAAATTACACAGGACAGCCGCGAGGGAATTCGCACATCAACACGTTCGGCGGTTCCATCGGCGGCCCCATCCTGAAGAACCGCCTCTTTGGCTTCTTTGCCTACGAGGAGCTGCGTCAGTTTATTCCTGATCCCTTTACGACTTCGGTGCCCACTACTGCAGAGAGAAACGGTGACTTCTCGCAGACATTCTATGGTGTCGATGCAAACGGCAACAAGCTGTTGAAGACAATCTACAACCCGTACAGTACCCGGTATGATCCGGTTGCGAAGAAGTATGTTCGCGATCCGTTCCCGGGCAATATTATTCCAAAATCGATGATGAGCCAGGTAGCTCAGAATGTCCTGGCCGGTCTCCCGCAGGGCAATGTCGCTGGTAATTCTTTGACCCATCTGAATAATCTCGTGAACGGGCCCGGAGCACGAAAATTTACGGATCTGTTCGATAACTGGGTTACGCGTGTTGACTATACGCTTTCTCCTTCCACACGGATGTTTGGGCGCTACTCACGCAATAAACTTACTGAATCGCGTGGGTTCATTTATTCGACAACCGGCAGCATCAATCCTTTCGACACAACCAAGAACTCGCAGTACAACCGCGAGAACCACAATGCCACGGTGCAGTTTACTCATGTGCTGAATGCAAAGATGACGTTAGATCTGCGCACGGGTTTTGAACGTTTTCTGCTACGCAACGGCGCCTTTCAGGGGCTCAACTATGGCCTCGACAAACTAGGCTTCAACGGAACATTTGCCGGGGAGGTGCCGAATAACATTCCGGTGATGAATATGGCCGGGTATGGAGGTGCCGGCGCGCAGCCGCAGGGTATAAGCCCGATCTCGCAGGGAAATGCTTTTCAAGGACTTTTATACATGCAGGCAGGGCGTCACACGTTGCGTATGGGAGGCGAAGTCTATCTTAATCGTGTGTACATCATTAATCCGGGATATAGCTCTGGCAATTTCACCTTCAATACGATCTTTACAGGCAGCGATCCTAATACGGCAAATTCTTTCTCAGGCAGTTCGATCGCATCGTTCCTGCTGGGCACGGCTCAGTCCGGCTATGTAGACGTCAATACGACTGAGGCCCGGCAACAAATGCTGAACTCGATCTTCATCCAAGATGACATCCATGTGTCAGACCGACTCACAGTGAACGCAGGCGTGCGCTGGGATGTGCAGACCTCAATGACGGATCGGCACAACGCGGTAGCACGAGGCTTTGATTTCAACGCAACCAGTCCCCTGGCTGTTCCAGGAATGAACCTTAAGGGCGGTCTGATCTACGCAGGCGTAAACGGGACGCCGCGTGGTATCTACGACACCGACTGGAATAATTTCGGTCCTCGCATCGGAGCTGCATATCGAGTTAACGAAAAGACGGTTTTGCGTGGAGGCTATGGCCTGGTCTATTCGCAAACCTTCGATGACCCTGGCAATGCACCAGGCTTCAGTCAGCAAACGGCGATGGTAACGTCGGTGGTCACTGGAATTCCGTCAAATCTGCTAGATAATCCATTTCCAGCAGGAATTCAGAAACCAACCGGTGCAGCCCTGGGGTTGTCTGCCAATCTAGGACAGGCCCTAACCTTTGCGACTCCGCAACGAAAGCTTCCGTGGACGCAACAATACTCTGTCGAATTGCAACGAGAGCTTCCTCTTCAGGCACTGTTTTCCCTCAGTTATGTTGGCAGCAGGACTACGAGTCTTGGTCTCACACAATCGATCAACGAGATATCGGCTAGCAGCCTTGCACTTGGGACGCCCTATTTGTCTACCAATGTAAGCAACCCATTCGCGGGGCTTTTGCCGGGGACCTCACTCAACGCAGCAACTGTGCAGCGACGTCAGCTGCTGCGTCCTTATCCACAATTCCTTTCAATCACCGAGATAGCGAATTCAGTGGGTAGCTCAAACTATAACGCCATGCATGCTCTCTTACAGAAGCGTATGAATCGAGGGGCGAGCGCCAGCCTCGCATATACCTATTCCAAGACGCTTGGTCGAACCTCGTTTGCGAATCCGCAAGATACTAATCCAGAGAAAGTCGTCGCGGCGTGGGATGTAGCTCATAGCATCCAGATCAATGGCGTCTACGATCTGCCGTTTGGACGCGGACAACGTTGGGGAGCTGGGGTGCCCACGGTCCCTCGCGGCATAATCAGTGGTTGGCGCATCAGTGCTCTCGCACGGATTCAGTCGGGTATGCCGCTGACAACGCCAACCGGAGTAACGCCGACAGGTGCAAGCGCAAAGCTTGTGAATTCGAGCCTGACTCGCTGGTTTAACACTTGCACTCAATTGAGCACGGGAACATTGCAGAACTGTCAACCAGGAGAGACCCCTGTCTGGGTGACACGCGCTTCAGACACCCTTCAGACCTGGAGCACAAGACTTAGCTATGTGCGTAACCCTCCGATCCGAAATCTGGATGCGAGCATTATGCAGGAAACACCGATTCGTGAAGGTCTCACCTTTACGCTGCGCGCCGATTTCCTAAATCTAACCAACACGCCGCAGTGGTACAACGGCCCTGTAACAGATGCGACAAACGCTAATTTTGGCAAAATTGCGGGCGTATCTGACCAATCTAATCTACCCCGTGTTATTCAGCTGGCAGCAAAGTTTCTCTTCTAATCAGCACTCTCGGGTTACGGACCCAAATCCGAGAATGCTTCCTAAATTTCTCGAGGGGTATCTCAGTGCTTTTCGGCTCAAATGTCGTAACGCGTTCTTTCTATGCTGTTATCGTTGCGTTCTCCAGCAGTCTTTGGGCACAGACAGCCGATGAGGCCAAGCCTGTCCTGATGATTTCGGTGGATGCAATGAACCCGCACTATGTTCTGCACGCAGAAGACCATGCTAGCGAAACGCCGTTTCTGCAAAGTCTGCTTAGGAGGAGTGCTTATGCGGAAAGTGTGATCAATATGGTGCCGACAATCACGAATCCGAACCATGTAACTCTCGTGACTGGGACGCACCCTGAGCAGCACGGAATTTTTAACAATATGCTACAGGATCCAATTTCGAACTCCAAAGCTGCACAGATGGAGTACGGAAACGCAATCCGCGTTCCCACGCTGTGGGAAGCTGCTCACATGAAAGGCTTGAAAACCGCCAGTGTTTTATGGCCGGTCAGCCTCGGGGCTCGTGGCATCGACTACAACATTCCCTCGATCAGTACTGGGCATACTCCCGCAGATCACTATCTTTTGGAGGCCGTATCACGACCGGATGGGTTTCTTGCCGATCTGGAAAATGAGATCGGAATGTACTCTCCCGAGGAGGATGAAGACGAATTTGCTATGCGCGCGGCTGTTGCGATCATTCGTCGTGAGAAGCCGGTATTCATGACCGTCCACCTTAGTGGTTTAGATGAAGCACAACACCATAGTGGACCCGATTCCCCGGAAGCTTATGCCGCACTCAAAAGGATCGACAGTCAACTCAAGCAGATTGTAGATACTGAGCTTGCAGCATATCCCAATGCCGATATCATGATCGTTTCTGATCATGGATTCTTTCCCGTAAGCCACGTCATCAATCTCAATTCGGAATTCGCGCGCCGGGGGATATTGACCATATCGCAAAATCCTGCGGAGCATATTGATTCGTGGAAGGCATTCTCCTGGACAGGTGGAGGAAGCGCAGTTGTGATGCTGCATGATCCCAACGACGAAATAACCAAAGCGAACGTAAAGAGGATTCTGGAAGATCTTCAGAAAAACCCTGCCAATGGTATCGCTCGAGTATTATCGAGCGAGGAAGCAAAGGCGTTTGGAGGCGCGCCGGAAACGGCATTCCTTATCGATTGCTTACCCGGTTACTATATTGGCCGAGGCTTAACCACGCCACTTATCACTAGTGCCTTACAGAAGGGCACTCACGGATTTTTGCCAACACATCCGGAACTGCAGTCTTCCTTCTTCATCATGGGCCCCTCAGTGGCTCAAGGGAAAAATCTAGGAGTTATCGATATGCGGCAGATTGCAGTAACTGCTGCGAAAGAGCTTGGAGTCGACTTACCTCAAAACAACGCAACTCCACTCCCAATTTCCAAATAGGAGTGCGATAAAACCTTTACAACTGAATAAACCGCTCACGTTCACCGTTCTTGCATGGCTGCTTAATTCATGACGAAGGAAAATAACTTATCACCTGCGCCAACGAGCAGATACTGGCGACCGTCTACTTCATAGGTAATAGGGCCATTAGACATGCCCGTACTTAGGTTGGCATGCCACAATAACTTGCCGGTGGTTGCGTCGAGTGCGACAAGATTGTTGTTCGGATCGCCCGCAAACACAAGATTACCGGCTGTGCTGAGTAGGCCGCCCTTGTTCCCCGGCGTCTCCCACGTGTGGCTCCACTTGATTTTGCCAGTGCGATAATCCATCGCTTGCAGCATTGACTGAGACCAATGACCGTTTTGTTGACCGCCCCAACCTTCTGGTTTGTCGCTGTCGTCATAGATGTAGAACATCGAATACGAGTGCGTTGCGTTGACATAAAACAGCCCTGTTGCCGGACTGAATGTTGGCGGTTCCCAGTTCACTCCGCCTGAAGCATCTGGTGTAACCAACACGCCGGGAATCTGTGGTTCTTTGGAAGGGTTGGGAATCGGCTGCCCCTTGGCGTCCAGCCCCTTGGTCCAGTTTGTCTTTACAAACTCGGAACTGACATAGTTCTTTCCTGTCTCGCGATCCAACACAAAAAACCAGCCATTGCGACTTGCTTGTGCCAGCAGTTTGCGCGATTTGCCTTCCATTTCTCCGTCGAACAGAACGGGAGTCTGGACCGCGTCCCAATCGTGGGTGTCATGTGGCGATGGTTGAAAATACCATGCCATCTCTCCTGTGTCAGCATGAAGAGCCACGATGGACTCTGTATAGAGATTGGCGCCCTCGCGTTTACTTGCGGCGAGCACCGGCTGCGGATTTCCCGTACCGATGTAGAGAAGATTCAGCTCCGGATCGTAGGTGGGTGAGATCCAGGTCATGCCGCCTCCATGCGCCATCGCATCGGCATTAGGCCAGGTCTCAGAACCAAACTCACCCGGCTTTGGCACAACCGACCAGCGCCACTGCAATGCGCCAGTTTCCGGATCATGAGCCTCAAGAAATCCAGGGCGGTCCAGATCATCGCCGCTGACGCCAGTAATGACATGGTTTTTCACTACCAAGGGAGCCACTGAGGCGTAATACATCTGGTCCAGGTCGCAGATGGACTGGCTCCAAAGCTTTTTGCCATCCGCGATATTCAGCGCGACTAGATTGCAGTCCGGAGTTTCGAAGTACAAAGAATTACCGGAGATACCAACTCCACGATTGCCAAGGTGAATGCCTCCTTTGGAGGTCCACCCATAGTGCCACAAGGTCTGGCTCGAGCGTGCGTCAATCGCCCACACATGGTCTGGCACAGTGATGTAGATGACACCGTTCACGACAATCGGCGTGCCTGCAAGCCGCCGAACCACACCTTCACCCACATTGGGCAACTGATAGAGCCATGCAAGGCTAAGAGCTTTCACATTCTTGTCGTTGATTTGAGTCAGCGTACTGAAACGTCTGCCGGAATAGTCTCCATTGTAAGTCGGCCAGGAATCTGGCATTGGATGAAGTAGCGCCGCTGGATCAAGGCCTGTACCTGTCGGCTGTTGCTGGCCTGCGGCATGCATGGACGCAAGAGTAAACAGGGCTACAGAGAGAATCGAAAGAAGCTTCATTGCAGGGTCTCCAGGTAGGCCACAACGTCGTGAATATCCTTGTCGGTGTATGTATCGAGAAGTGCCTGATGGCCGGCATAAGGATTGTTCTTCTCTACCTTGAGGTCGGGGCTGCGGGTGAAGCTGAAATATTGGCCAGTGGCATCTCGCAGGGAGATATTGAAATCATCGATATTCGATGGTTCGCCAGTCACTGTTGCTCCGGAGGACGTTGTAACGGTAACGGTCGTCACACTATGTTGTCGCGAAGCGGTGCCCTGCTTAGTGATTGCGCGGTTCTCCGGGAATACGACCCTCTGCTGCAGTGCGGCTGGTTCGTATTTGCTGGCAATGTGTGCCATGTCGCCGGTCGCTGAGTGGCACCGCGTGCAACCTCCAGCGCCTTCAAAGTAGAGCTTCCCTGCCTTAGCGTCGCCCACCAGGATATTCAAGGGGTGATTATAGGGGCCCGAACGCAGCGTATCGCCAATCTGCTGATGCAAAAAGTGAGACAAGTTCACTACCTGCTCTTTGGTCAGAGTCACGGGATTCGCCTTGGGATGTCCCTGCGTAAGATACGGCCCAACCGTACTACCGTAGCGATCGTGAAGAACCAGCACCGAGCGCACTAGGTCGGTTCCGCGGCTGCCACCGCGTGCATGCGTTCCGTGACAGGTAATGCACTGCGCAATATAGATTGTCTTGCCAAGGGCAGCGGCATCTGGATCGACAACTTGCTTGTCACTGGAGCCAACTTGATCCATCAGCCCAGGCCTGCGAGGAGGCTTGCCTTCCTTAGAAGGAGCTGTGCCTGAGCTGGCTTCTTCATTGAGAGGAAAGGTTGTTGTGAGATAGCCGACGATCTGATCGAACTCGTCATCGGTAATCTTTGCACCGCGGCCGATCATGCTCGAAACGGTAGTACCCCACTGCTGCCGGGTCATTCTGCGTCCAGTAAACATCTGTACGGTATGGCAACCTGAGCAGGCGCGTTGGACGGTTTCACGGTGCGCACCTTCCGGCAGCTGAGAGCCGGGTGCTTGCCCCAGAGCAACTAGAGGCATCAGGCTAGCTGTCAGCAGAAGACAGAGACTAGTCAATCGCATGAGGTGAATCATACTTGCAGTAGACGCAAATGGGCGAATATTCGAAGTTACGTGTGCTGTGCGTGACCGCGTGTGATTCCACCTAGCAGAGCGAAACTTCCGGTTAAGCCTTAGGTCGTAACTCGCCGGACAGAATTAGAGCAAAGCGGCGACGCATTTCCTTCAGATAGTCCGCGTCGCCGGAACTGAGTTCGAGCGTCGCCGTTCCCTGATAGCCAATCTCTTCCAGCGCTGTATAGATCGCAGTCCAGTCGATATCGCCATCACCCGGAGATACCCAGCGAGCCACCATCTCGCCGCGGGCCTTATCGCGTCGGAATGAAAAATCCTTGATGTGCAGCTTCGTAATGCGCTTGCCCAGCGTACGAATCCAATCCTGCGGATAGCCGTAGAGTACGACGTTGCCCACATCGAAATAGGCGCGTATATGAGGGGAGTTGTATTCGTCGATATAGCGTGCAAACTCCAGCGGGCTGAGTAGGAACTTGTTCCAGACTTCTTCCAGCGCAAGCGATACATTTAGCTCCTCAGCTAAAGGAATCAGTTTGCGAATGGCGATCTGCGAACGCGTATACGCATCCTTATAGGATGCCTGGGCATTCACCACTCCCGGTACCAGCAGTACCGTAGAGGCCCCCCAGAGGTGTGCATTTCGAATGGAGGTGCGTGCCCCCTCAAGGCTCTTCTCCACTACAGCCGGATCGATGGAGGAAAATGGGTACTTCCAATGATCCATATTCATGACGGAGTGAATTGGCAGACCAACCTTCTCCGAAGCGGTCTTCATTGCCTCTGCATCGGCTTGATCCGATGTAGTGGGACACTCGATCTGCTCATAGCCACAATCCTTCGCAAGCTGAAAACGCTGCAGGATAGACATGTTTTCGGGCAACATGTTGTACTCAACCGCCATGCGAATGGGTAGCCGGGTGCTGGCTCGGGCGGACACAGCGGACATTACGGTCAGTGCGGTGGCAGTCTGCAGAAAGCTTCGACGATTCATCATGGGTTGGCTCTGATATTCGCATTTTGCTGACAGCGTAGGCAATCAGAATTCATTTGCAACAATACGGGAGTGGATATGCGTCTTTGTACCAGTGAACGAGAGACTAACAGGAACAGGGAGAGCAAGATTAGACGAGGTAAGCATTACCCGGCAGAGAGCAGTGGTTGAACCTGCTTCGACATATCGAAGTGGGGATAGCGGCGCAGGCACGCAAGGAAGCGGGGATCGTAGAGCAGACATATTTCCGCTGGCATCTCGGCAGATAATGACGATTGCAGGCCTTCATCCTTATTGGTTGTCAATTTTTGAGATGAGGCCCTAATGCGCGTTAAGCGTGCAAAACTCTTGCTTCCGCCATGTTGCAGAGGATTGTTTCGGATCAACAATGGGCAGAGAATCGGCGCGCCAAATTTTAGTTTTGTATTCTCAGTGTCTTTCCATCTGAGAGGGATTCTGGAGAAGGATGATCGCAGATTTCGCCGAAATTCGGCCAACCACAAAATATAAGTTCGTTAATTAGAGGACACTGGCGGAGAGTGGGGGATTCGAACCCCCGATAGAGCTTTTGACCCTATAACGGTTTAGCAAACCGCCGCCTTCAGCCACTCGGCCAACTCTCCGGGATCCGTTTTCACGGGGTTATTGTGATTATAGCGTGGGTGGCAGAATCTGTGCTCGATTCCTTTTGGATCCCCAGTTTGGACCGACATCCAGAACCTCTATCCTACACACAGAAATTATTTCGCTGTTGCCTCTTTCACCCCGGACTCAACCTGTTTATCCAAAAAGCGCTGCTGGGCCTCAATCACTTTGGCACGGGCAAAGGAGGCATCCCGCCAGCCCTTCACCTCTACGCGCTTTCCTTCGAGATCCTTATAGATGGAAAAGAAATGAGTAATCTCCTTGAGAATATGCGGGTAGATCTCCGAGAAGTTCCACACGTCTTTGTAGCGGGGGTTTCCTTTTCCGACCGCAAGCACCTTCTCATCACCAAGCCCTTGGTCCTTCATCTCCAGCAGGCCAATTGGGCGCACTTCCATCACGCAGCCAGGAAAGCTGGGTGCATCGACCAACACCAGAACATCGAGTGGATCGCCATCATCGCCGAGAGTCGATGGAATAAAACCATAATCTCCCGGATAGTGCACCGGCGAGTAGAGGTTTCGATCAAGACGAAAGACATGGAGTTCCTTGTCGTATTCGTACTTATTAATCGCCTCAAGAGGAATCTCGATAACGGCGTTGATCACTTCGGGCGAGTTCGCGCCCACGGGGAGCTCAAGATAGTTCGGCATAGTAAAAATGAGGTTCTCTTCTCAATAAGAATATGATTTAGCCAAAAGATAGCAAAGATAGCGATGACCGAGGTTCTTCCTCTACATCGATTACAGAAAACAACACCACGTCTATAATCAAGCAAGATGAAGGCCTATGTCTATGTCACGCTGAAACGAACGGTACTGGATGCCCAGGGGCAGACGATTGCAGATGCTCTACGGCGCATGTATCAAGGGGTCGCCGATGTGCGCCAGGGGAAGTATTTCGTGCTCACTATCGATGATGGTTTAGAGAAAACTGCCGCCGAAGCAGAAGTAGCGCGCATTGCCCGTGAGGTCCTGACCAATCCCGTGATCGAGGACTTCAGTTTCCGCCTAGAGGACTGAAAACAAAATTATTTATCGCTATTAAAGAGTTTTTCATAATGCCACTGAGCAAACGGTGTGCATAAAGTTGCATCCAAATAGTCACGCAGGATTGGCGTAGTGCGAAAAACGCAGTGCGTCGACACTCTTAGTCGCTGCCTATATCGAGCGCACAACCCTGTGGAGGCCCAACGGATGCGGACAATCGCCTTGTTCAGGCAATCGCTTTTCTCTCGAGCAAACCCGAACTTTTCAGCTTGGGTCGTAATCGTTTCTCTCTTTGCCCTCGCAATTCCCAAAACACTCACTGCACAGGCTAATCCAGCAGGTGTAAAAAAGGCGGATTTATCCGCCTTTGGGCTGTATTCCAGGCTGACCCCCGATTATGGTCCACAAAAAAATAACGGAATCACATTCGGCATAGATTACACGCGCTATACACGCTGGTGGGTCAATCCCTCAATCGAATTCCGCGCGAAGATTGCCAATGGCACGACCGTCGATGAAAAGTCCTGGGGTGGTGGCATTCGCGTGGAAAAGCCAATCAACCATTGGCATCCTTACGCCGATTTTCTGCTTAGCGCTGGCACCATCAATTATCACTTGCAAACTCCAGCCATCCTGCCGAACGGTAAACCGTATATCGACGATGCCACGATAACGAAAAGCTTTGGCGGTGGATTGGATTATGACCTCACTCCACGTTTTGCCCTGCGCGGAGATATGCAGTTCGAAAAATGGCATCTCGATAAATACACGCCTATTTATCTCACTCCTTATGCGTGGAGTGTCGGTGTGGTGTACAGAATTCCATTCCGGTCGTTCAACCGATAAACGGTCATTGTGGAAGCCCCTAGGCCGCTGGTGCTAGGCTCAAAAGAATAGATGGAGAGTCTTTTGAGCAATACCCCAGCGGCAAACCACTTTGAAATCGCCGGCAACGAACAAATCTTCGGTGCGAGTCGATTTGTTCGTGCCTGTCTGCGTCAACATGTTGACCGCACCCCAGTGTGGCTTCTGCGGCAGGCTGGCAGATATATGCCTGAATACATGGCAGTGCGAAAGCACCATTCTTTGCTCGATATATGTCGCACCCCTGATATTGCAGCCGAAGTAACGATTACTGCCGCTGAACGGCTTGGCGTGGATGCAGCCATTATCTTTGCAGACCTTCTTCTCCCCTTCACCCCAATGGGAGTTGACTTCGAGTTCCTCGCTGGTGAGGGCCCTGTCGTTCATTCGCCAGTTCGTACACTCGAACAGGTACAGGCCCTACGCACTGACCGCATCGCTGAACTAAGTTACGTCGCCAAAGCCATTCAGAAAGTCGCGCACCACTTCTCTTCTCCGCGCACCGATGGTGACGCACTCGGTATCATCGGCTTCTGTGGAGCTCCTTTTACACTCGCCAGCTATATGATCGAGGGTGGCTCCTCGCGCAACTACATCGAGACCAAGCGCATGATGTATAGCAACAGTGCTGCATGGCCATTGCTGATGCAGAAACTGGTCGAGGTACTTGTAGGCTTCGCTGCGCAACAGGTCGAAGCAGGAGCAGATGTCATCCAGATATTCGACAGCTGGGTAGGTTCCCTGAGCGTAACCGACTACAAAGAGTACTGCCTCAAGCCAACTACCGAACTAGTACAGCGCGTGCAGGCGCTTGGCGTTCCGGTTATCTATTTCGGCGTCGACACAGCTTCTCTCCTTTCGACAATGCGTGAGACCGGAGCAGATGTTATCGGCCTGGACTGGCGTGTTCCTCTCGCCGAAGGATGGAAGGCTCTTGGTGAAGGCTGCGCGGTGCAAGGTAATCTCGACCCAATTACGCTCTTTGCTTCTGAAGAGGTTCTGCAATCGCGTATACGCGAGATTCTCCAACAAGCTGCAGGGCGCCCGGGCCATATCTTTAACTTGGGACACGGCATTGTTCCCGGCACTCCTGTAGACAATGTCGTCAAAACCGTAGAATGGGTAAAGGAGTTCAGCGCACGATGAGCAAAGCTGTCCTTCTACTGGCCCACGGAACCCCTGATGTTCTGGGAGAGATGGCCGAGTATCTGGGCAAAGTGACTGGGGGCAGAACCCTCCCGGACGCAGTCGTCGAAGAACTGAAGCATCGTTATGCTCAGATCGGTCTCGGAGAAACTCCCGGTACAGAACCCCCTCCTCTGACAAAGTGGACCATCAAGCAGGGACAATTGCTGGAGCAAGCCTTGTCTGGCACTCCGGTATATGTGGCTATGCGCAACTGGCATCCATATATTGCTGATGTCGTCGCCAAGATGCGTGCAGACGGGGTAACTCATATACGTGCCATCTGTCTGGCTCCGCAAAACTCGCGTACAAGTGTTGGCCTGTATCGTCGAGCTCTGATGACAGCAGCCTCAGAAATTGCGGTCGAATTTATTTCGGGTTGGGCGGACCATCCGTTGTTGGCACAAGCCTTCGCCGAAAAATTATGGCCCGTATGGGCCGAAGCCTGTGCGCAAGCAGGTTACCGCGTGCCCGTGCTCTTCACGGCACACAGTGTTCCCTGCCGCACCATCATGACCGGCGAAGCCTCCATCGCAGGTGCACGCCCTGGTACTTCAGTCCAAAATACTCCTGACCCATACCCTGTGGAGGCAAAACGTACAGCCGCGATGGTCGCTGAACGTCTCGCAGTTGTCGGGTTCAAGGAAAAGAATTGGTATTTCGCATTTCAGAGTCAGGGAGTGAGTGGCGGCCCCTGGATAGGCCCCACCGTCGAAGAAACACTAAAGTCTCTGAAGGACGAGGGCCACAGAGGTGTCGTAATGCAGCCGGTTGGTTTCCTCTGCGATCACGTAGAGATCCTTTACGACATTGATATCGCCTTCCGCGAGATCGCAGACGAGATCGGCCTGAAGCTCTGGCGCGCCGAAAGCCTGAATGATTCTCCTTTACTGACTCGCGCTCTGGCGGACCTCGCATCCAATACAGATGCAATAAGTCTTGACGACTCAGCTGTAATGAGGATTGCATGACATTGCAGTTCCCAGCAACGCACATACACACTCGCCGGGTGCTGCAATGAAACGCATAGCCATTGTAGGTGGTGGCATTGCTGGAATTACTGCCGCCTACGAGCTGGCGAAGTTTGCTAGTAGCGGCACGCAGGCACTACAGGTTGCTCTTTACGAGTCATCTCCGCGCCTAGGCGGCACAGTAGAAACCATATATGAGGGAGGTTTCGTTATCGAAGGCGGCCCCGATGGCTGGGTCAGCGAAAAACCCTGGGCTCGTGAACTGGCTATCGAGCTTGGTCTTGAAGACGATCTCATCCCATCCAACGACCAAGGCCGAAAGACATACGTCCTCGTTGAGGACCAACTAAGAGTAATGCCTGATGGCATGCGCATGATGGTCCCTAGCGATCTTGACGCACTCTCTGCATCGGACCTGTTTAGCCCATCAGCAAAACAATCTTTTTGCGAAGAGCCATCACGTGCAAGCGAATTGATGGCCACCTCACCCGCACACGATGAGAGTGTCGCAGCTTTTGTACGGCGCCATTTTGGCGACGAGGTTTTAACAAAGATCGGTGCACCGTTGCTCAGCGGAGTCTTCGGCGGTGACGTCAGCAAACTAAGTGTTCGTGCAGTAATGGCGCCCTTTGTCGCAATGGAACGCGAACATGGAAGTCTAATCACTGCGCTGCAAGCTCACAATTCGGATCGGAAAAAGAGTGCTATCTTCACGACGCTTAGGAGCGGATTAGCCATTCTTATCGATCGCATGGTGGCCTCCATTCCACCTGGCTGGATACAACTCAACACCAAGGTCAACGACCTTCAACATGATGAGAACGGCTGGACTCTCACCATTGCTTCCAATCATGGGCCGCCAGAACAACAACAATTTGATACCGTCCTGATGGCCGCACCCGCACATACGGCTAAGGCGCTGCTGGAATCGGTCGATCCCTGCGCTGCAAAGCTGATGGAGATGGAAGCCAGTTCAGCCGTGATTGTGGCATTCGGTTTTGATAGCGCGGACCAATTCCCACTCCCTCCAGGATTCGGGTTTCTTGTCCCCCCCTGCTCCAACACCAACACGCTTCTCATGGCCTGCACCTTCATGGATCAAAAGTTCAACGGACGCACACCGCCCGGAGGGCGTCTCCTGCGTGCATTCTTCGGAGGACAGGCCGCCGAACGCTTGCTGCGTTGCGGCAATGACGAAGCCGCGGCCATCGCCCGCCTCGAGTTGGCTAGAATATTGGGGCCGCTGCCGAAACCACGAGTCACGGTCGTCCGCAGGCTACCCTTATCGCTTCCTCAATATGCAGTCGGTCACCTGGAGCGTATGGCGGAGCTCGACTCGAGAATCCGGCGACTAGGTAATTTATGGCTGCTCGGCAATGGATACCGTGGCGTAGGATTGCCCGACCTGATCCGCGATGCGAGAGCCGCAGCCCATGCACAATCCGCGCACACCATCCAATAGAACGTATCGCTTTCTTTAGCCGCCGAAGTGGTAGGTTACTCCCGTCGCAATACGGAGGTTGTTCTGCGTGTCATTCACTGCGTTTGGAATTCTTGTATAGACGTAGTCAACCTCAATCACGTTGATGCCCCACTTCGGCTTAATCTTCGTGCTGACTCCGCCTCCTACCAGCACACCAAACGATTGGCGATTAATATCGAACTGGAAATTCACATTCTCCTTTGCGCCACCCAGCAGAGCCTCGCCATATGGCACCCACCGCGTGTGATTTCTATAAGAATATCGTGGGCCAAAGAGATAGTTGATGATCAGAATATTCTGGCTCGTCCCATTTACATTCGATGCTTGAGCAACCGCGATATCAGCCAGCGCACTCCACGCCGTCGTAAGGTTCACCAGAAAAGTCCCGCTGCCGCCATTCATATTGAAGCAGCCGCACTGCCCCGGAGGAGCATTCGCGTGGAAAAAATTATAGTTTCCGCCTAGCTCAAATCTTGAGATATCCGTTGCGTTCATTCCAGTAGGCATTGCCTGGCCATAGAGAGCTGCAGACAATGCGAGCAGAACGAGAAACAGTACGGCTTTATGAAGATGCATGCGTCTTTCTCCTACTGCACAACCAGGGTCGCAGTCGCTGAATGTTGAATCGTCCCTTCGGTACCCGTGACGGTCACCGTATACGTGGTTGGCGAGAGTTCAAAGTAGCCCCCACCCGTGCATCCAGTAAGAGATGCAACGGGTAGAAGGGACCCGGCCAGCAATAGCAGCACCAGCAACATGCGCGGCATCTTACGTCTATAATGTCGTGCAGCACCCAGACTGACTATCCCAAGCATTCCAAGGGCTATCGACGAATCGTGTGAATCTAGATGAGTTGGGGTGCGGCTTGAAGCCCTGAGCGATTTACTGGTCGTCAGATTCAATGTAACGTCCGTGCTTCCACTGCCGGATCCGACAGAAGCTGGCGAGAACGTATAGGATGTTCCCTCCGGCAAGCCACTAATGGTCAAATTCACAGCGTTGGGGAAGGTTGTCGTTCCAATCGGCGCAAGAGTGAACTTATAGCTGGCTGAATCTCCCGGGAAGAGGCTCGCACTCGCGGCTCCTGTGTTTTTGTTCGTAAAGTCGTGTACTAATTCGGCCACTGGATTTGATGTACTTGTAAGGAACATCGAGTCGCCCGAGTAGACTGCCGTAATGGTATGTGACCCACTCGTAAGCGTACTCAGCGAGAGTGCCGCATTGCCTGTTAGCTGGAATCCAACGACTCCACCATTGGTACTGAGCGCAATCGAGCCTAAAACAGTTGTTCCATCAAGGAAGGTTACCGAACCTGTCGGCGTCGGCGCGGTCGACGACACGACGGCAGTCAAAGTGACTGCTCCGTTTAGTAATGTTGTCCCGTTGTTTGTCGAAAGCGTAATCGTCGTCGGCAACTTCCCTACAACCTGCGATAGAACAGCCGAGACAGCGGGGTTATAGTTTGAGTCGCCGTTATAGCTGGCTGTAATCGGGTGCGTTCCAACGGCGAGGCTCGATGTCGTCCACGTCGCGATTCCTGCTGCGCTGATCGAGCCTGAGCCGAGAACTGTTGCACCATCATGAAAAATTATCGTTCCCGTGGCTCCAGCCGGTACGGAGGCAGTAAAGGTAATGGCCAGATTGATGGCAGCAGGATTAGCGGAAGAGGACAGCACAACAGCCGCAGTGGTGAGTCCAACGGTCACATTTGTAGCGGGCGAGGTTGCTGCATTGCTCGTTGCAGTCGCTGCAACTGAGGCCGTAATCGGATTGACTCCCAGCGGCAACGATGGAACCGTCAGCGTCGCCACACCATTGACAACGGTCGCCGTCCCCAGGACAGTCGATCCATTTGAGAAAGTAATGGGACCGCTCACACCACTTGGCACCTGCTCCGTAATCGTTACAGGCGTGTTCGGACCCGGCGTCGCATTCGAAACACCAGGTGCAGGAAGAACCGGCGTTATCTTCACAATCGTTACTATCGTCGCAGGCGAGGTCGCAGGATTATTGTTCGCGTCACCCGGCGTCGACGCTGTGATCGGATTGGAGCCAACTGGAAGATTGGAAACCGTAATCGTCGCCGTACCATTCACAATCGGCGCCGTTCCGATGGGATTGCCGCCGTTATAGAACGTGACCGGCCCGCTCACACCTGGTGGTACTGTCTCCGTAATCGTCTCGGTCCCACCATAAGTCTGAGTTGGATTTGAAACAACTGGCGGAGGCAGATTCGGAGTACCTTTGCCCACAACCTGCGCCAGAGGTGTGGACGTAGCATCGTTGTAGCTCTGATCGCCGCCGTACACCGCTGTGATTAGGTGTGTGCCTGCGGTAAGTGTGTTACTCGTAATCGACGCCTGACCGTTGCTCACCCCGACTACTCCCAGCGATACACCACCATCCATGAAGGTGATCGCCCCTGTAGCACCGGAAGGAACGGATGCAGTAAACACAATCGACTGGCCTGTCGATGCCGGATTGATCGACGAGATCAACGTAACCACCGGCGTAATCTTCGACACCGTAACGACAGTCGCTGGAGAAGTGGCCGCATTATATGTAGGTGTCTCAGGCACAGAAGCCGTGATCGGATTCGAACCGACTGGAAGCGATGGCACTGTAATAGTTGCTACTCCCCCCACAATCGGAGCTGTCCCCAAAACAGTCGACCCGTTCGAGAACGTCACCGAACCCGTAACGCCGCTGGGGACTTGCTCGGTAATCGTCACAGGTGTATTGGGCGGGGGGTTGGAGCTGGAAACTCCGGGAGGCGGCAATACAGGCGTAAGCTTCCCAACCGTTTGTGTTGTTGTACCTGTCGCGGGGTTGTTATTCGTGTCTCCGCTGTAACTGGAGATGATCGTATCGATACCAACTGGAAGATTTGTGGTTGTAATCGTACCTGTGCCAGTTGATGGATTTACTGGAACGACACCAATGACCGTGCCACCACTGCTCACAGTTACAGTTCCTGTGGTCCCCGGAGGCACGGACGTCGTAATCGTTACGGGATTTCCGTATGTGCTGGGTCCTGAGGTTGTCACTGTCACAGTCGGCGTAATCTTTGAAACGATCTGGATCGTAGATCCGACTCCTGCGCTGTAGTTCGAATCGCCGCTATACGATGCCGTAATCGTATCGTCGCCGACAGGAAGATTTGAGGTCGTGACGACTGCTGTTCCACCGGAAACGGTAACTATCCCCAGCTGAAGTACGCCACTGGCAAACGTGATCGTTCCTGTAGCTGCCGACGGAACAGTCGCAGTAATGGTTACAGGATTTCCATAGATGCTTGGACCTGAAGTCGTGACCGTGACCGTCGTCGCGTTCTGATTGATCGTTTCGACGAGGCTTCCGGTCGCAGCGTTGTTCGTAGTATCCCCGCTGTAATTCGCAGTAATCGTAGTAGAGCCAGCCGGCAGCGTAGATGTCGTGACGGAAGCAATACCATTGCTTACTGCGATCGTGCCCAAACCATTGCTAAACGTTACAGAACCTGTCACAGTCGCGGGAAGCGTCGCTGTAAAGGTAACGCTTTGCCCATAAGCGGCAGGGTTGAGCGATGATACGAGATTAAGAGTGGGTGTGACCTTGCTAACTGCCTGGGTTGTCGTGGCGCTGGCAGGATTGTAGTTGCTATCCCCGCCATAGGCTGCTGTGATCGTATCGGTGCCTACTGGAAGGATAGTCGTCGTGACGACTGCCGTGCCATTGGTTACAGTAGCTGTGCCCAGCGAAGTTCCTCCGCTTGTAAACGCCACGGTACCCGTACCGGTTGAAGGCACGGTTGCCGTAATCGTCACTAGGCTTCCATACGTGCTCGGCCCCGAAGTTGTCACGCTGATCGTCGTCGCACTTCTCGAGACAATCTGCGTCGTCGCTCCCGTCGCTCCATTGTTGTTGGAGTCGCCAGCATACGTTGCCGTGATCGTATCTGTACCCACCGGCAGCACGGTCGTTGTAATTGTTGCGATTCCCGACGCATTGATCGGGGCACTGCCGAGAGACGTTACTCCGCTTACAAATGAGACAGTTCCCGTTACCCCTGTAGGCAGCGCAGCCGTAATCGTCACCGAAGCGCCATAGATACTTGGGCCTGACGTCGAAACGGAGAGTGTTGGCGTGTTTTTCCCAACGATCTGATTGAGTGTCGACGTTGCTGCGGTGTAATTGCTATCCCCATTGTAGGTCGCGGTAATAATGCTTGTGCCAACAACAAGCGATGTCGTACTCAATGTTGCGACTCCACCATTCACCGCTGAAGATCCAAGCACGGTCGCCCCATTGGTAAACGTGACTGTACCCGTTACAGCTGTCGGCAATGTATCCGTAAACGTCACCGGGCTTCCGTAGACCGATGGATTTATCGATGAGGTCAACGTTGAGGTTGGAGTAGCCTTCGAGACGACCTGCACAACCGTGCCGCTGGCGGTGTTATTGTTCGTATCGCCGCCGTAGTTCGCCGTAATCGTGTCGCTACCGACCGAAAGTGTCGAAACTGAAATCGTCGCGGCTCCGCCGGAGATCGTCGCCGTACCCAGCGCTGTCCCGCCATTCATAAAGGTGACCGTACCCGTTGCCGAACCCGATACAGATGCACTAATCGTGACCGAGTTACCATAAATGCTTGGTCCGGACGTTGTGACCGTCACAGTGGGTGTCAGCTTATTGACCACCTGATCGAGAGTTGACGAAGCCGCGTTGTAGTTCGTATCACCCGCATACTGCGCCGTAATCGTATCCGTGCCCGTCGGAAGCGTACCTGTCGTAACCGTAGCAACACCATTGGAGATCGTGGTCGTCCCCAATACCGTCGCCCCATTCATAAAGCTCACTGTGCCCGTTGATGCTGCAGGCAGTGTGGCCGTAAAGGTTACAGACTGCCCCACCGTCGAAGGATTAGACGAAGATGCCAGCACCAAATTGGGCGTCGCCTTTACGACTGCCTGAACTAGTGAGGCAACAGAGGTGTTGTTGTTACCGTCTCCGTTATAGGTCGCCGTAATCGTTGTGTTGCCGATTGCAAGGTTTGCAGTGCTGATCGACGCAATGCCATTCACTAGAGCAACTGTACCTAAAACAGTAGGGCCAGCCGTGAATGTAACCGTGCCAGTTGCGCTCGATGGCAGCGTATCGGTAAAGATAACGTTGCTGCCATAAGTCGAAGGATTGGCCGACGAAGTCAGCGCCGATGATGGACTCGCCTTCGTCACGGCGCGCGTCGTTGAAGCCGAGCCGGCGTTGTAATTGCCGTCTCCGGAGTAGTTGGCCGTGATGACATTATTGCCAACTGGTAGCGCCGTCGCTGTAATCGATGCCGAACCTCCACTGACGGTGGCCGTTCCCAGTGTCGTCGTCCCGGTTACAAACACCACAGTACCTGTTGCATCACTCGGAACTGTCGCCGTAATTGTCACCAGGGACAGATAAGTACTCTGCCCCAAAGTGGTTACAGAAACAGTGGGATTGAGCTTGTTGACGACTTGTGTCACGGCAGAAGAAATAGCTGCGACATGCGTGCTGTCGCCGTTATAGACAGCTGTGATGCTATGCGAGCCAACACTGAGTGTAGAGGTCGTAATTGACGCCGTTGTCCCGGAGATCGCCGCTGTGCCTAATGCAGTACTACCGTCCTGAAAAGTCACCGTGCCTGTCGATCCCGAGGCGACCGTCGCAGTCAGCGTTACTACCTGGCCGTAGCTCGAGGGATTCGGATTAGTCGTCACCGTAACGCTTGAAACATTGAAGCTCACAGAGCTCGATGAGCTTGTGTTGTAGTTCGTATCTCCCGGATAAACCGCCTTTAAAGCATTCGTACCTGCGGGCAGGGAGGTTGTGACAAGAGTTGCAACGCCGCTACCCAACGTACCGTTCCCAACCAGGGTACTGCCGCTATAGAAATTGACCGTCTCACCGTCCGTTGTCGTTGTTGGCGGACCAACCGTATAAGGGCTAAGCGTTGCGGTCAGGGTAACCTGTTGGCCTGCCGCGGCTTCAGCTGCAGGGGAAGCATTCAGTGTCAACGTAGTTGGCGTTGGAGCCGCCAACAACGGCACCGTCGGAGACACGCTGGTGAGATAGATTGAATCGCCCGAATAGCTCGCATCGACATCGTGCACACCGCTGCCCAGCGGAAATACCGCGACTCCGGTAAGCGCATTTGCATCGGAAGCCTGCTTCACATCGCTCAATGCGACAGCTGCACGTGGACTATTGGCATCTGTGCCGATCAGATCGGCATTGCCGTCATTGTTGAAATCTCCCGCATTCACCGCGTAGGTCAATGTAAAGTTGCCGATGACCGGCTCGTTATACGGCTGGAACGTACCATCGCCATTGCCCAGATACACTAGAGCACCGTAACTGCCACCGGCGATAATGTCAGCCTTGCCGTCTCCATTCACATCGGCAAGATGCGGATCAGAAGGAATATCGGAGACATAGGAGACAGGCGTTTGGAGGGTGCCGTCACCATTGCCGATCAGCACAAACATGCTGTTAGTGATATATCGAGTGCTAGGAGCTCCCTGCAGCGTTATCGTCGATGAAACAATGTCTGGGATGTTGTCGCTGTTCGTATCCCCTGTTGCAAGAAATTCGCCGATCTGCGAAGCCTGACGTGTTGGCGTCTTGAAAGTGCCGTTGCCTTTACCAAGCGCCACATAAAGATCCGATAGCGTACTAGCAGGCACAGCAGTCCCAACTGCATAGGCCAGATCGTCTTTGCCGTCACCGTTGAAATCGGCCACAACAATATCGCCTATAGCCTTCGGCGTGTTAATCACTGTCACTGGCGCTTGAAATGTGCCGTCTCCATTGCCAATCAGTATCTGCACTGTCTGTTGACTGCTATTTGCTACGGCAAGATCCAGAATACCGTCGCCGTTAAAATCTCCCATGGCAACGCCTGAAAGGTTCCCAGTGGCATTCCAGATAACTGGTTGGAACGTACCATCGCCGTTGCCCAATAGAATGCCAACACCACCATTCGATTTATCCGAACATCCCAAAGCAATATCCGTATTACCGTCACGATTGAAGTCCGCAAGAAGAATCTTCAAAGCAACATCGGTATTTGTAGAGAGCGATGGACACCCTGGATAATTCACCTTTGGCTTGAAGGTGCCATCCCCATTGCCCAATAGCACAGTGATCACCTGATCGGCGTCGCCAGTCACAGCATCGAGATTGTTATCACCATCTAAATACGATGACGCGACGACAAGAGACCGCAGAACCGACAAGCCATCGCCGATAGCAAACGGCGAATTTGGTGCCTGACTAAAAGTATTTGTCAGTGTCGGAGTTCCTAAAGGCTCCGTACCCAACACATTGTTCCCTGCGCTTGTATCGATGAACGATACCGAACCGCTCGGCCCAGGTGATGTATTGGCTCCTACGCCGCTCACGGTCGATCCCAGCGTGTAATTCCCCACCGTCCCTGAAGAAGCGATCACCGTGCTCGACGCATAGGTTCCCTGCACGGTGTAGCTCACCGTATTTGATGTGCTGGATGCGTAGGAATTATTTGCTCGATAGACAGCCTTATAGCTGTGGATACCAAGTGGGCCGCTGCCAACCTTCACAACTGCCATACCCGCAGTCGTTACCTGCACACGAGCCAACAGCGTCGAATTATTCTCGCAGTACGTCGCCGTCGCGTCGCAGAACAGCACCAGTCCGGAACTGACTGGCGATCCCCCGGCAGTAATCGTTGCCGTCAAGGTGATCGGCGTTTTGTATGGCACATTCGACGCAGAAATAGCCAGCGTCGTCGTAGTTGCCGTAACTGCGTACGCTGCTCCATTTGCTAAGCCAAACCCAAAAAGAATTGCCACTAAACCTGGCAACCAAGAGACAAACAGCCTTGCAACTCGAGTCTTGTGGGAACGTATCGGGGAGGTCATGCAGGTTCCTTAAGGCACGGCTCGACAGAAATATTTAATGACGCGTGCTTAAGCTACCGGCCCCGAAGCGGCATGGATAATTACTCAAAAGTTGCAACGGAACTAGGGCAATGTTGTAGATTGCATGAGCCGGTAGTGGCAAAAATGCTATGAAAATTAGCGATTGCCACATGAATTTGTTCCGGACAAAGGAACAAATAAAATGGCCTCTATCATCCCTTTACTGTTGAGATAGCGTCGCTTCCCGGGTTGGAATAACAATTGCTTTTACGAAACCGGACCTGCAATACAATCGCCACTTCGACTCATCGCAGACGAATGGCCACAAACCATCGAATAGATCGATGGCACGAAATCATGAATTTTCGTAAGAGGCGTAAAGAAATGGATGGACTAAAGGAGATTGAGCGATTAGATGGTTGGCTCTGCTGGATGATTTTCGAACTTTAGGGCGCGAAAACGAGGAAATTCGACTGTACTAGAGGAATGCTTTGTAGATTTCTCCGTAATATGGGCAATTATTAAAAAAGAGAGGGATTGACGCATTCCTCGATTTGGCTTACTTTACGAAAGCACTCACAAAATAGAGTTCGATCAACAACTGCTGTTCTCTTTCCAGGTCCTTTTCCGAGGACTGTACGATGCCTATCTGCTTTGGTAAACCACACCCAAAATGGGTGGGTTTGAAGTCGTTTCATTTTGCCCTTCCGTCAGTATTTTTGCTGCTCATAGGAGCAACGCCGGTAGCCATTGCGCAATCTGCCTCCCCTTCGACGAGTAAGCCTGTCCCGATTGCGACCAACAAGCTTGGTCAATTTGATACGGCGGCTTTATCTGAAGTTCTGGAGCATCTCAAAGTCGTAGGCGCAGCTCCGTGGACGGGGATGCAGGGCACCGGTACGATTGCCTATGCCAATGAGACAGCCTCCTATCCTGCGACGCTAACAATTCAAGGTAGCTCGAAGTTCCGACTTGATGGTCAAGCTGCAAAAGGAACGCTGAGTATTCGGATTGATGGGCGAGTTGGAAAGGTTCAGGAGGCTGATGGCCGCACGTTTCCTCTGGCCCCTGAAACAGCAAGTTCCGGAATTGTCCAGTTTCAAATGCTTCGTCTTGCCGATTTACAGACGGCCTCATCGCTCACCGATCATGGCGTGGTTTCGTTCGATCAATCATCACTTCATCGAACCACAATAGAGCGGTACTTCTCTCCTGCGTCGAAGTTCAGGCCGCTTACAACCGTTGCGACCGACCTCTATTTTGATCCGCAAACCCACCTCCTCGCAAAGAGCGCCAATTCGATCCAGATCGACGGTGCAGGAAACAACCGCTTGTTGCGAGTGATCACCTATGAGGATTACCGCCTGATCAATGGCATGATGGTGCCGTTTCGGTTTATCCAGACCCTGGACGGCCAGAAGCAATGGACGCTTCAGTTGTCTGAAGTGCAACTTGGATCGAATCAACCTGCGACATTTTTCCAGTTTTAAAAAGAGGGAAGCCTTAATGAAGAACATTGTGCGTTTGTTCTTGCTTGCCATCGCATGCTTTCTGACCAGTCACGCGGGCATAGCCCAGGATTACATCTATGCCACCGGGAATCCTTCGTTTGGCGTCAACTTCCCCATTGAAAATGGCTTCATCAATATCAGCAACGGCAACCTGCACATGGAGTTTTCCATTGCGACGCATAAGCAGAGAGGCGCGCTGAAGTTGAACGAGCGGCTTGTTTACGATAGCCGTATCTGGATGATTGGCCACTACAGCAACTACTATTGGTGGCCTAGCAATGTGCCCAATACACCATACGCACAAGGTGGCTGGAGGTTTATCAAAGGAAACGAGACAGGGAGCATGGCGTGGAACCTGGTTTCATCGAGCGTCACTGATGGTTGCCCCTACCCACCTTACGATGGACAGCACACGATAACGACGAATACTCCAGTGTGGACAGATCCCTCGGGAACATCTCACGCGTTTACCGCGACGCTGGTTTCAGACCAAAATGATTGCACCGGAACCTACACGCAGACCGTCAATGCCGGATATGCAACGGATGCCACTGGCTATCAAGTCAAAGATGATGGCTCCGGAAATCCCATCGTCGTTGATAACGATGGAACAGAGGTTTACCCGCAGGTTATTGATCGATTCGGAAACTACTGGTCGACGGATGCTAACGGCAACCTCATCGATGACACGGGAAGAACACCGGTCATTGTGACCCAGAATGGCAACGTTACCTACTATGATGTTCTGGCTCCGAACGGCCCAATCAATAACAATGGTACCCGCGTCCGCTATACGGTAACGACTGCGCCTGTCGGGGTGAAGACCTGGTTCAATCAAGTACAGGATTCTGGTGGCGCGGTCATTGAATGGAGTGGAACTCTCTATCCTGTGCAGAGTATTCAACTGCCGGACGGGACCTCTTATAGCTTCACCTACGATGGGAAAGTCTTCGCCGGAGACTCAACGCCACATTATGGCGACTTGGCAAGTGTGACCTTGCCTACCGGAGGCGTTATTCACTATGGATTCGAGGTTTTCGAGGATTCATACTACAACCAAAACCGGTGGGCAAGTGGCAGGAAGGTAGGGAGCGATCCGTCAACAACATTCAATCACAGCGTTGTTTCCTGGTGCGGCGTAAATGACTTGAATTGTAAAGAGAGTACAACCGTCCACAAGCCGAGCGGTGATGAAACTGTCTATGAGCAAAAGATTAACAATGGCGCATGGAATACGAGCGTAGCTGCCTATACAGGAGCTGTGGGCGGAACACCCATCCTAAGCACTGTAAACTGTTATTCATTTGATTGCGGGGGCAATAGCTCGACTTACATTACAAAATCTCTGTCAACGACAACTCTATCGAATGGACAAAACACCCAAACTCAGTACCAGTATGACGCGCCGTGGACAGGCAAGCTAACGGCACTCAAACAGTGGGATTATTACTCTGGCAGCCCTTCAGCAACTCCCACACGAGAAACCGACTACGCTTATAGCGGATTCGACCTTCATCAGGTGACCGTGCTTGACAATGGTGTCCAAGCTGCACAGACCACCTACGACTACACATCGTCTGCAACGGCAACATCCGGTCTCGCTCAGCATGGGAGCGCGAACGCTGGCGGTCCGTATCTGCAAAAAGTGACCGATGCCGGTACCGGTCTGTATACGATGTATGTCTTCGATGACGCAGGAACTCTCTTGTCATCAACCGATGCCAACGGTGCCACAAGTTACGGGCACGATTCTAGCGACACATTCGTCACAAGCACTACTGCCCCGACGCCCTCCAGTGGAGTCGTGTTGTCCACCGGGGCGGGATATGATTTCAATTCCGGAGTAGTACTGAACACCATAGATGAAAATACACAGCCAACCAATTTCAACCATTACGATACTGCTGGAAGAGCAACAGAAATTGATTACCCGGACGGGGGTAAAACTCAATTCAATTACATCGACAGCAACAACCGGAGCACTTGGATATTTCAAACGGCTAACACCCATACCGATGAGGTCGACCAGGTTGACGTATTTGGGCGACTGAGTAGAAAAGCAGTAGGCGATGGCCAGGCACAGAATCCTTGGTATCAGACTGACTACTGCTATGACTCTAATGGGCGTCTCTTATTCCAACCAGTGAGATACCAGGGACAAGGCTGGAGTACAACGAAGCAGTGCTCTGGCAACGGGACGACATATTCATACGACGCGCTTGACCGAATAACCAATATCAATACACCTGATGGCAATACTACGTATCAATACAATTCCCGCGCGGTAAAAGTCACCGACGTGAACGGTGTTCAAAAGATCACGCAGTACGATGCGTTCGGTCAAATCACCGCAGTCTGCGAGGTATCGAGCACGAACTACCAGGGCGATGTCCCCCAGGATTGCGGACTAGACATTGCCGGAACAGGGTATCTGACGACCTACGCCTACGATCTCTACAATCACAAGACAACAATTACGCAGGGCGTCCAGCAACGCATCTTCCAGACTGACTCTCTGGGTCGAACCATTTACACAAAGGAGCCGGAGCGCGGAGAGAGCAACTACAGTTACACCTACAACTCGACTGGATTGCAGGTAGTACGCACTCGCCCAAGGGCCAACCCCAACCCTTCGACTCCATACACGCACACAACAACGCAGTACGACAAAGTTGGTCGCGTGGTGTCGATCAGCTACGATGACGGTCTTACCCCCACAAAGACCTATGGCTACGACACATCAGCCGGATGGACAACCTTTGGGCAGTCGAACCTGAAAGGCCACCTTTCCTACGCTTACGCGAGTAATCCCAATTATTGGGCACAAACCGCTTACAACTATGATTCGATGGGGCGTATTCTCGGCATGGGGGAATGCCTGCCAACCCTCTGCGGAATTTCCGCGCATGATAAGCAGCTGTCCTTTTCCTACGATCTAGCAGGAAACCTGACATCGGAAGGGGATGGAGCCAGCGGGGTGATTCAGTATGACCGCTCCCCGGCGGGAGAAGTAACCTCCATCACCAATCTTTCCTATCAAAACAGCCTAAATCCTGCGAGCCTTGTCTCCAATATCCAAAATGGACCGTTTGGTCCGACGATGTACGATTTAGGAAATGGCCTTTCCGCTCAAACCTGGTATGACTCGATGGGGCGGTTCTATCAGCAGGTCATCTGTGGAACGGCGACCAGGAGCAACTGCTACAACACGCAAATCTACGGAGAATATAGCCAGACGAAGGGCTCACGCAATCTCATTTCCTGCGATACCGTTATCAGCGAGTGCTTCACCTATGGCTACGACGATATGAACCGGTTGACTTCGGCGTCGGGCAATGTTCATAACTACGCCTATGGCTACGACAAATACGGAAATCGTTGGCAGAGCAATACCACAGCCAGCAATCCGGGCTTCGATCAGACGACAAACCATGTTCTTACCAACTCCTACGATGCTGCTGGAAATGTGCTCAGCGATGGCCTCCATTCGTATACCTATGATGCGGAGGGGAACGTCCTTACAGTAAGCGGGGGTGGGACGTATGGTTACGATGCACTCAACAATAGAGTCTTCGCCCAAACGTCTAATAGCACCTATGGCTATCTCTTCGATTTTGCTGGACGCCGCATCTCCAGTTGGCTACAGCCGAATGACTTTGGCAACGAAGGGCGTATTTACTGGGATGGGAGACAGATCGCCTATCGAGCATGGAACGGGTCGACATACTTCAATCACCAGGATTGGATCGGAACCGAGAGGATGCGAACCGATCATCTCGGCTCTATCTCCTCAACGTATGTTTCGTTGCCGTTTGGTGAGGGATATGCTCCAAACGAAAATGATCCAACCGGTAATGCTCTGGACAATCTGCACTTCGCCCAACTGGATCACGATACCGAATCGGGCACGGAACACGCTCAGTTCCGACAATACTCCTCCACGCAAGGCAGATGGATGAGTCCTGACCCGTATGACGGCAGCTATAACGCTTCCGATCCCCAAAGCTTCAATCGGTATGGTTATGTGGGGAATAGGCCACTCAGTGCAATTGATCCAAGTGGATTATTTCCTTTGGGGTGTGGCTTTTCCGCAACAACTAGCGATGGTGTCACAAGCGTGGCACTTGGATCAGGTGTCGGAGCCTATGCAGCGCTTGGCGCTTGCATCGCCAGTGGAATCGAAAAGCTCTTTAATATCTTTAGCCACCCTTCTTGCCACGCCTGTGAGCATCCTCGCCCCGATAGCTCTCCAGGAGGAACAATATGGGATGAGCATGGAGGGTTCCATCCTCATCCCTACTCAAGCATTGCAGCCATGATCGGCGATATAGATGGGGCGTATTCTCCTGGATGCGAGTTCGGCGCTTGTGGGGGCGGCATAGGAGATACGTTCCAAGGTCGTACTCCAGTCCAGAATCAATCACCTTTTGATATCCAATTTATTCGGGATGCTGCCGGAAAGCTGGTAACGATCAGAATTTTTGATTGGGCCGGGAAGGCATGGAAAGATATTGACTTTGGTCACAACCATGGAGCGGGCGATCCACATCAACACCCGTGGGATTGGAATAAGACGCCTCCTCGCTTACCCGGAGGTTGGATCGTACCGTACCGGATTCCGGGTCCGTTCCCTGTGATTATCGACCCCTGCGTAGTTAATCCAATGGCACCGTATTGCTATAAGCCCTATAGTGGCCCAGCTTAAGGAGGGTGAATGAAGTTGCTGGAGAAGGAGAAGGTATCGGAATTTACGAATCTGCCTTGGCATGACGCCAAATTGCTTGAGCTGAGGGTGTTTCGTGACAGTGCTCTCAATCAAGACAATCTGTCATGCACAATCGACTTCGAAATGGCTCGCAATTCGTGGCGGCGTGCAGTTGTCTTATTCCAAAACTGCACGATAGCCAAGATCGACTTAGACCTTGATGGAAAGAGAGTCTGTGCTGACAGCATCTTCGAGGCAACATGTGAGCTTGAATCTGCCCTCAAGAAGTCGCTGGAAGCGGGGCAACTAAAGAACGAACGCCAGCCCCTGAACGACTACTATCATTTCCGCATATTGCTAGTGTCCCCTGGTGGCGAACTGAATGTCTTTGCTAAGGACTTCGATGTAGCTTGGTCAGCATGAACAACCAACTCGAAAAGCTCCAACTCGATTTAGTCAGCTACCGTGAGGCTGTGGATAGCATTTTTTCTTCAGCCCTCGCAAAGCCCACGGACTGGCAGCGGTGTTTTAGGGAAATCTTGATCTGCGCGTCACAGCTCTATCTTGACTACCAGCTTGTCATGAAAACCTTACCGGCTATGGAGGCGGCTGTTGCATCGACAGGCAGCAGCAGTCGCGTTCGAGTGGACATGCTCCGGGAAAAGACCCTTCGGGAGAAGCTTCAGCAGAAACATTTTGCACGGCCAACTATCTCCGGGACAAGGCCGCTCAGGATGGAATGCAGGCAATCGCTCCATTCTTCACTCAGAGAACGAATGGCAATAGCGCTTGGGCATGGAAGAAATACGGACCTTACCTCACGAGCCTGAGTGAATCGAACGGCCTTTCTTCCGGCGAGTTGCAAGGCTTGTTTGAATTATCGATAGCGCGGCAATTCGCTGGTTAGCCGATCAACGTTTGATATCCTCATACCCACCCGGAGGCAGCATGACCGAAGCTGTGATCTACACCCGCGTATCGAGCCGTGAACAGGAGCAGGAAGGTTTTTCGCTCGGAGCCCAATCGAAATTATTGCGCGAGCACGCGCAACGGAACGGCTTCAAGATCGTGCCTGCTTTCGAAGACGTGGAGACAGCCAAAGCGACAGGTCGCAAGTAGTTTGGCGAGATGATGACGTACTTCAGACGTAACCGGTCTTGCCGGGTGTTGCTGGTGGAAAAAACCGATAGGCTTTACCGGAACTTCCGCGACGCGGTGACGGTTGAGGATTTGGATATTGAGGTCCATTTCGTCAAAGAAGGCCAGACCGTCTCGAAAAACTCAAAATCGCAATCGAAGCTGATTCAGGGAATCAATCTCGTGATGGCTCGGAACTATTCAGAAAACCTGCGCGAAGAGGTGAAGAAAGGTATGCGGGAGAAGGCCTCGCAAGGTATCTATCCCGGCCATGCACCGTTCGGCTACAGAAACAACAAAGCGGAGCGCACCATCGAAGTCGATCCAATCGATTCGATTACGGTGAAACGTATCTTCGAGCTGTACGCTACCGGTGCTCATACCCTCACGACCTTAGCCAAGAAAATACGTATCGAAACCGGTAAGACCATCAGTCGCGGAAACGTACACCGTATCCTCAAAAACCGGTTTTATACCGGTTCGTTCGAATGGATGGGGAATACGTATCCGGGAACGCATCCGCTATACGTAAAACCTGCACTATTCGATCAGGTGCAAACGGTTCTTACCGGTCACAACAGGCCGAAGTATTCTAAGCGCGAGATTGCCTTCCGTGGCTTAATGAACTGCGCTTATGACGGCTGCATGGTCACCGGCGATGTCCAGAAGGAAAATACGTTTATTACCGGTGCACTGGGCATCGCGGCAAGTGCCAGCTTCCACGCTTCCGGGAGGAAGATATCGCCCAACGTCTGGGAGAGCCGCTAAAGGGCCTACGGGTGCCAGAGGAGATCGTCTTTCAAATCGTAACGACCTTACGTAAGGATCAGCAGCAATCCATCAGCAAGGTAAACGCGGAACGTTCACGGCTGGAGACTCGGCTAGCAGCTACCCGTAAGCGAATGGACGATGCCTACACCGACAAACTCGACGGCAAAATCCCGGAAGACTTCTGGGAACGCAAGATGAACGATTGGCGGATGGAAGAGCAGCAGGTCAAGATGGCGATGGAAGCCTTAAAAAACGCTGAAACCAGCGATAGAGCTTTAGACGCACAAAGGATTTTCGAACTCGCAAATAAGGCCTATTTGCTGTATGTTTCGCAGGATGTGACCGAAAAAGCCAAATTGCTCAGAATGCTGTTTTCGAACTGCGCTGTAGATGCCCTAAATGCAACCCCTACATACAGAAAGTCATTCGACATGATCTTCGAAAGGGCCAAATTTGGAAAATGGTCGGGGCGGAGGGATTCGAACCCCCGACCCTCTGCTCCCAAAGCAGATGCGCTACCAGACTGCGCTACGCCCCGACTTTTCCAGTTTATCGCATTAGGCTGTTAAAACCATGTATGGAAGTGCACATCCACTCCAAATAAGGAGTGCATCAACCCATTCGCCAACCATGCAATCAGCAACATGGGCAGCAGCATCAGCAGAAACAAGACCGTGCAAAGCACACCAAGAAAGAGCCAGCTCTGAATCGTATGCTTGCGTGGCTCATACAGACTTCCTGTCAGTAATGCATAGTTACGCCGATTCGCGCGCCAGGCAATGTCGAACATATCGCCCAAAATCGGGACTGACCCAACCACCACTTCAATGACGACGTTCGTTACCATCCGCGCCAGCGTTACATACGGAACGCCGCGAACCCACGCGGCAATGATGATGATGCACGAGGCAATGCCGCCCAGTACGTCGCCGATCCCCGGAATCACCCCCATAATGCCGTCCAGCCCGAACCGGATCGACGTCCCGGGAATAGGAATAAAGTCATCCAGCACATGCGACAAAATGTCGAGGTTCTCGTCATCGAAGAGGCCGCGAGCCCGCTTGACACGCGGGGAAAGAACCTCGGGCTGTGCAGGAGGCTGCATCTTCTATCCTTTTCCGCGAGAACAAGCTCCGCGAATCCCGCTCTGATGCTACAATTTAATTCAGTACGGCGGCTATAGTTCAGTGGCAGAACGCCGCACTGTGGCTGCGGATGTCGTGGGTTCGAACCCCACTAGCCGCCCCAATACTACCCATCTCGTTGAGCCCTTTGGCGATCCTGCTTGCCCCGCGCTCCCCAAGCCGCACTTCCTTCGTCAGCGACAGCGCAGGCAGCCGCAGCTTCACGGATCTTCGCTGGCACTTCCGGCTGGGCCTACCCCACATGGAAGCCTGCCTTCTACCCTGAAACTCTCCCTCAGAAGCGCTTCCTCGAGTTCTACTCCACCCAACTCAGTTCCGTCGAGGTGAACTACACCTTCCGCGCTTTCCCCACAGCAACCATGCTGGAGAACTGGCTTACCGCAACACCATCTTTCTTTCGCTTCAGCTTCAAAGCCCCACAACGCATTACCCATATCAAGCGGCTCAACAACTGCGAATCCGACATCGCCTATCTCGCTGGTATCCTCGAACCCGTGCGTCAGGCCGGGAAATTCGGCCTCCTGCTCTTCCAGTTGCCGCCTAATATGAAGGCCGATGCCGAACGCCTCAGCAATTTCCTCTCTGCCCCGGCCTTCAACGGTCCCGGAACCCTGCCCATCGCCTTCGAGTTCCGCCACGAGTCCTGGTTTAGCGACGAAATCTATTCCATCTTACGCAAACACAACGCCGCACTCTGCATCGCCGAAAGCGATTCCCTCGAAACGCCTGAAGTACACACCGCAACCACACACACCAGCTTCCGTCTCCGTCGTACCGGAGCTTACACTCCCGACGAGATTGCCGCCTTCGCAAAACGTTTCTCCGCGCTCGCTCTCGATCGAGATGTCTACATCTATTTCAAGCACGAAGACGAGCCCACGGGGGCACTCAACGCCGTCTCCTTTCTCTCGGAGATCACCAAAGTGGTGGGGCGTTGATGGCAACAGCACTTGAAACCATCGCCACCTCCACAGCTCACGTAACAGGGTTCGTGCCGCGCCGCTTCCTCTCCAACGGCCACCTCCAGACCATCGTCGGAAACTTCCTCCCGCGTATCAACACACTTCCTCCAGCCGAGATAGTGCTCGTCGAAGTCGTCCCCGCATCGAGTAGCCAGATCGCAAGTCGCGTTCGCTGCGACTGCCACTGGCAGCCCGCCAGCGTCCGCGCCTCCCGCCCCACTGCAATCATCGTGCATGGACTCGAAGGCTCATCGGAATCGCAATACGTCATCGGCAACGCCAATAAAATCTGGCATGCTGGTGGCAACATCATCCGCATGAACATGCGCAACTGCGGAGGCACCGAGGCCGAGACACCCACCCTCTACCACTCTGGCCTCTCTGCCGATGTCGGCGCCGTCATACGCCACTTCATCGCCGAGCACAACCTCCAGTTCATCGCTCTCATCGGCTACTCCATGGGAGGCAATCTCGTCCTCAAACTCGCTGGCGATCTGGCACAGTCCGCCCCGAAGCAACTTCGCTCCGTCGTCGGAGTCTCCCCTGCCATCGACCTCGGCCCGTCCGCCGACGCTCTCCACGCCCCACAAAACCGCGCCTACGAAATGAAATTCATCCGCGCGCTGCTCGCCCGCTATCGCCGTAAGGTCGCCCTCTTCCCTCGCGCCTACGATCCCAGCCGGGCTGACAACATCCGCTCCATCCGTGAATTCGACGAGCAAATCACCGCTTTCTACTCCGGCTTCACCGGCGCCGACGACTACTACTTCCGCGCCGCCAGCGCCCGCACCATTGACCGCATCGCCATTCCCACTCTCATCCTCAACGCTGCTGACGACCCCTTCATACGTCTTACTCCCGAAACCCGCGCACGCATCGCCACGAATTCCAACATCACCTTCATCGAAAGCAAACACGGCGGCCACTGCGCCTTCCTCGCCACACCCGATCTATCCAGCGGATACGACGGTTACTGGGCCGAACACACGCTGCTACGTTTTCTGCTGGAACACAACTGACGTCACCAACATCTGTAAACTTCTTCTCACCTGCAAGCATGCCCCAAGCTCACATCCGCGTAAGATAAAAAGATGCTCTCCGAGTGGTCCGTTGAATGTGGAGCCGACGATCCGGTTCTCGTAGTCCCCTGGTCCGACCCCAACGACCCGAGCCGCCACTTCATCGACCTCCGCGAAAACCCCTACGACCTTGACTGGCTCGAAGAGGCATCCCAGCACCCCGCACTGCTCCATGCCCTCCGCGCACTCAACGCACCACGCTCCCCCGTCTTCACCGCCAAGTGCGACGTATGGACACTCGGCAACGACGATCTTGCCGCTCTACGCTTTGAACTTAACCTGATTCCCGAAGACGCTCCCACCGGCATCGCCAGCTACATCGATCTCATCTGGCGCGAGCGCTCCACCTTCGTCTCCTTCCACCAGCACGAGCAGATTATGCACCGCATAGAGCGCCTCGCCGCACCGCTCAACCATCCCTATGCAATGCTCGAGTGCGTCCTGCGTCCCGCGCTTATCGATCTCTCCGGCCCGCAGGAGGGCTTCGCCATCAGCCTCTACCTCAAAGCCCTCGGACACAATCCCGACGCTGCCGAACAAAACTGGGGAGCAGCCCTCAACGAAACCGCCACGCTCCTGCGCAGCCGCGCCTTCACCGCATAAATAAAGAAAAGGGGTTGGTGATCCGCATACCTCTTGCAGAGGCTTTCCACCCACTCCCATTTACAATGGAAAAGAAGCGAACTCCCGCTTCACACGTGTGGGCGAGTAGCTCAATCGGATAGAGCACGAGCCTTCTAAGCTCGGGGTTGCAGGTTCGATCCCTGCCTCGCTCACCACACACACCCAGCCCAAGACATCCCCCTGCTTCGAAAACACCATTATGGATGCGTGCCAGCGTCAGGCTCGTTTGATGCTGTTGCAATAGTGGCAACATCGACTGAGACTTCTTTGTTCACTCGCAACACAAAGGTACTCGGGTCTTTTAAGCCCCATGCAACATAAGGGATCACAAAATGGGTTTCGATGGAAAGCTGGTTTCCTTTGGGTTGAACCGACACTTTCATCTTCATAGGATGATCCTGCCCATGAAGATTGAGGACCCCATCAACGATAAAATCTCCGCGCATTGTCTGATCAAATGCACCCTCAGCATGGCTGGGACGAAAAGTGATGGCCTGATATTGGGAACTGTTCAAAACATCCTTGTGCATCTTCTGATCGCGAGCCGAGCTACCGCTCTCACCGCTCGTTGCATCAATCTCAATCAAGCCGCTGGCTCCTCCATTAAGCGGGTTGTAGCTGATGACGCCACGTTTCATCTTGAACGTCCCATGGACCGTGTGAAGAACATCGCCGAGCGTCCACTGAATCGCTGTCGCTGAGGGATCGAGATGAATGTTGATCTGGTGGGCTGTTTGCCCTTTCGCTATTCCAACAAGAAACAGCATCAGCAGACTCTTCAGTACAGAGAGTCCGACTCTGGGTACACCTGCATCTTTTCGCTGCATCATCGAACCTCTCATCGATGCTAAGTTTGGCTGATCAATTTCCAGCCGAATCGAGGCGCCGAGCAGAATGCGGCCTTTGCAAGACTCTTCGCGCCCATATGAACAGATAGCAACTCGCCAAAAAACTCCGGAGACGACGCAAGCGCTCGCATAGCATGCCCTTCAATTGAAGGCCAGCGGTCCATCATGAGCATGAGCGAACCCATTGTGTGCGGTAGTCTGCCGATGTGCCGATGCGCAATAGCGTACTGTTCGAGCGATCCCGCTTCGATCGCTTCCGCTAACGCACGCGCCTGTCGAAATGACATCGCAAGCCCCTCCCCTGTCACCGCATCGGTTGAACCCGATGCATCACCGACTAAAGCGACGGCCCCATCAATTACTCGCCGCAGTTTCCGTGTGGCGGATACGGCACCCCGCTGTACCGAAATCAGGGGCGCATCTTTAAGTCTGGCCGAAACCTCAGGAAAAGACGCGAGCATGTCTCTGCGATCGTACTTGATGTCACGAGTAACAAAGACCACACATATAGATTCTGCTGAAACCGGGGTGATGTAGAGTTGACCAACACTACTCCAGTGCACTTCGACAAACTTGCTCCACGGCTTGATCTGATAGTGTCGCCGAAATCCATATCGCAGCTTCTTCTTAAGTGTTTGATCGAGCCCAGCCCACCGGCGCACGGAAGAACCTTGCCCATCTGCTCCAATCAGCCATTGAAATGAGGTTTCTATGCCGTTGATAAGAGCTGTATGACGATTACACAGCTTGATACGGCTGTTCCAGCACAAGGAGGCACCAGAATCATGCGCGCACTGCGCTAGTCGTTCGTGCAGCCGGGTGCGACGGACTCCAAGCCCATGTCCTCCAGGAAAAACGGCATCTACCTGGTGGCTCAAGTCTGCGAATCGAACGCCCTCAAAGGCAAAACCATCTTCTTCCGCCATGGCGACACCTAGCGATTGAAGAGCCTCGATCGCATCCGGCATCAGGCCCTCACCACATGCCTTGTCGATCGATGGCGACATCGCATCCACGACAACACACTCAATTCCCTTTTTCCTGAGCGCGATTGCCGCAGCAAGGCCGGCAGGACCTCCACCGACAATAAGCGCATCTGTATATGAACGAATCAATTGGTCCGTTATTCCTTCCCTGACTACACGCGAATGGCTCTCCGTCCAAGCTCCCGAGCATCAGACCAAACAGCTGTGGATGCGTGGATTCCTACACACCTCTCAAGCCTCCATCAACTCATCTTCTCTCGTCGGATGGCAGTGATCTTCGCCCGCATTGCGTCTTCCCATCGCATGGCACAGCGCCGCCAGCCCCACCAGTACAAGCTCCAGCACGCTGACACCCGTCCATTGCCAGTGCGCCCACGCCCGCGTTGCCAGAGCCGACCCCGCCGCTGCACCGGTGAAATACATCACCATATACACCGTGTTCAAACGTCCGCGCGCCGAAGGCACCAGCCCGAAGATCCGCGTCTGATTCGCCACCTGGCACAACTGCGCTCCCACATCCAGCACAATAATGCCGACCGACAGCAGAACCATGTGCATCGCTAACGAAGCATGCACCCACTCCCCTGCCCATAGCCACACATACGAGAAGGCGAGCAGCACAACCCCCAGCGAGATGACCCAGCGAGATCCATGCTTGTCCGCCAGCTTCCCCGCCACCGGAGCCACCAACGCGCCCGCAGCTCCCACCAGCCCGAACGTTCCCGCCACACCTGCACCCAGGTGATAGTGACTCTCCAGCACAAATACCAGCGTCGTCCAGAAGCAGCTGAATGAAGCAAACACCAGACCACCCACCGTGCCTGACTCACGCAGCAGCGGCTGCGTCTTAAACAATGTCCACAGTGACCGCATCGCATCGCCATAGCTCAGCTTCTGCTTAGGCGGCAGCTTCGGCATCACCCGCCACAACAATGGTACGAACACGCCATTCATCACCGCCGCCACGACAAACACATTTCGCCAGCCCGTCACATGACTCAGCCAACCGGCAAAGGTCCGCGCCAGCAGAATCCCCAGCAGCAGCCCGGTCATCACCGTGCCAATCGCACGCCCTCGCTCCTCGTGGCTTACCAGGTCAGGAGCAATCGGCAGCACGACATGGGTCACTGCCGCCAGCCCGCCAATTACCACCGAGCCTAAAATCAGCCAGCCCAGCGTCGGAGACAACGAAACCAGCACCAGCCCGATGGCCACCGCAGCATACAGCTTCATCATCAGGCCGCGGCGCTCGACCACGTCGCCCAGCGGCACAAAGAACAGCAGGCCCAATGCATATCCCACCTGCGTCGCCGTTGCCACAAAGCCCGTATGCCCCGCGTCCGCGTGGTAGGTTCTCCCCATCTCCTCCAGCAGAGGCTGGTTGTAATACATCGTCGACACGCCCACCGCACACGCCAATCCAAGAAAAGGCAGAGGCGCTCGGGGAGTTGGGTTCGGTTTCTTCGTCATCGCATTAAAGCCTGAATATCCAGTGTAAGGCCTTCGCTAGGACATCTGTCCCAGGAGGAACCGAAATGAACCATTATTCATTTCACCTCTTCAAATGCTAGACTTCCCTCCCGAGGTCTTCTTCTTCATGCCGGCAGTCGCTTCACACTCCACTCCTCCCGCGCTCACTCACCTCACCGAAGACGAGCGTATGTTCCGCGATACGGTCCGCAAATTCGCCGCCGTCGAAATCGCCCCACATGTCCGCGAGATGGACGAGTCCCAGCAGATGAACCCCGCCATTTTGCTCCAGCTCCATTCCCTCGGCCTCATGTCCATCGAAATCCCCGAGCAGTACGGTGGCGCCGACGGCACTTTTTTCGAAGCCATCCTCGCCGTCGAGGAGATTTCCGCCGTTGATCCCGCCGTCGGCGTTCTAGTCGACGTGCAGAACACTCTCTGCATCAACGCCATCAAACGTTGGGCCAACGAAGAACAGAAAAAAAAGTACCTTACCCGGCTCGCCGCCGACACCGTAGGAGCCTACGCACTCTCCGAAGCAGGCTCCGGCTCCGACGCTTTCGCCCTCGAAACCCGCGCCACCAAGGTCGATGACACCTACGTCCTCAACGGCCAAAAGCTCTGGATCACCAACGCCAAAGAAGCCGACATCTTCATCGTCTTCGCCACCATCGACCGCTCCGCCGGCTACAAAGGCATCACCGCCTTCCTCGTCGAAAAAGGAATGCCCGGTTTTACCCTCGGCAAAAAAGAGGACAAGCTCGGCATCCGCGCCTCCTCCACCTGCGAGCTCGTCTTTCGCGATTGCGTCATCCCCGCCGCCAACGTGCTCGGCGAACCCGGCAAGGGTTACAAGATCGCTATCGAAACCCTCAACGAGGGCCGCATCGGCATCGGAGCCCAGATGCTGGGCCTCGCACAAGGCGCATGGCAGCACGCTGTCCGCTGGGCCAAGGAGCGTAAGCAGTTCGGCAAGCCCATCGCCGACTTCCAGGCCATGCAGTTCCAGCTCGCCGAGATGGCCACCGACATCGAAGCCGCACGACTGCTCGTCTACAACGCCGCACGCCTCAAAGACGCCGGGCAAGAGTTCCTCAAAGAAGCAGCTATGTGCAAATACTTCGCCTCGCACGTCGCCGAGCGCACCGCCTCCCTCGCCGTCGAAGTCTACGGAGGCTCAGGCTTCGTCAAAGACTACCCCGTCGAAAAACTCTACCGCGACGCCAAGATCGGCAAGATCTACGAAGGCACATCCTTCATGCAACTAGCAACCATCGCCAAGTTGACGCTGTAGCCAAACGAACGCTGTAAAAGTTCCCCACGAATATTCGAGGTGTCATTCCGAGCGAAGCGAGGAATCACCGCATTTTGCCCATGCTGCGCAAAATACTTCTGACCTACCCAGCCTTCACCAGCCGCCCACGTCGGCTCACAATCGAAAGCTTCTCGCTCTTCAGGATCTTTCGCGCCTGATCGCGAGCATGATTTGCCCACGGACCTACCGGGTCCAGCCGCACATACATCAGCCAATGACGCAGAGCGCGCCGCTTGTGTCCCTGGCGCTCATACGCCAGCGCAAGGTTGTAGTGCGCGTCCGCATACTGCGGCACCAGAGCAATTGCCTTCTGGTACGCGATGATGGCCTCATCCAGCTGCTGCATCTCGTCCAGCACATTGCCCAAATCAAAGAATGCCAGCGCATAGTCCGGGTCAGCCGCCGTCGCACGGCGATACAGCCCCTCTGCCTGCGCGTATTGCCGCATGTTGTAGTGAATCGTCCCCAGATTGATCAGTGAAGGCGCATGTTCCGGGTGTGCTGCGAGGATCACCTCATACAGCTCCACCGCATGCTGTACCGTGGCCGGATTCTCCTCCATCTGCACCGCGCGTAGAAACATCTCCTGCAGCTCCGCCGACCGCTGCTGCAGACTTTGCTGCGCCACATCCTCAGGACGAACGACTTCGAGCCGCTGACGCGCCGTCGCATCGAAGTCGAATGCCAGCTGCTGCGTCAGCGGCTCAATCAGAGCACCGTGATGACGGAACGCCAGCCGCGATCCGCTCCGCACCGCCGTCGCCTCCAGCAGAGGATTCCGCAGCCCCGCGGCACGCATTGCCTCCACGGAGGCGCGAATGCTACCCGCCGAAATGCGCTTGCGCGCTTTCAACGCGCTCGACTGCAGATCGCGCAGCGTGCGCAGCTGTCCCAGCTCCTCAAACGAATATTGTTCTGTGGGGAGAA